>JBEVNH010000177.1:0-4517 GCA_040508175.1 Pseudoxanthomonas sp. | reverse complement strand
GCACGCCACCTGCTCCATCAACGCCACGCTGTTCGCATGCGGCTCATGGGTCTCGCGATGGACGAACAGGGCGATCGGCACACCCCAGGTGCGCTGGCGGCTGATGCACCAGTCCGGGCGCCCCTCCACCATGCTGGCAATCCGCGCCTGACCCCAGCCTGGGAACCAGCCGACGTTCTGGATGGCGGCGAGCGCATCGTTGCGCAGATTGGCCTGCTCCATGGACATGAACCACTGCGGCGTGGCGCGGAAGATCACCGGCGTCTTATGGCGCCAGCAATGCGGATAACTGTGGGTCAGCGGGTGGAACGCCAGCAGCGTGCCATTGTCACGCAGCAGTTCGACGATGAGCTCGTTGGCCTTCCACACATGCTGGCCGGCCAGGGTCACGCCATTGGCATCAGGCAGCGATGGCAGATACACGCCACGGCCGTCGACCGGATTGATCTGCGCGGCGGTGTACTTGTCGATCAGGCCGTACTTCAGGCTGACCGCATAGTCCTCCTGGCCGTGGCCAGGCGCGGTATGCACCGCACCGGTACCGTCCTCGTCCGACACGTGGTCGCCCAGGATCAACGGCAGGTCGCGCTCGGCGTAGAACGGGTGGGCGAGCAGCAGGTTCTCCAGGGCCGCGCCCTTGGCGTGGCCCTTCACCACCACCTCGGTCACGCCATAGCGTGCCAGCGCGCGCTCGGCCAGCGCCTCGGCCAGCACCAGCCAGCGCGGCGTGCCGTCGTGGGCCGGTCCTTCGACCAGCACGTAATCCAGGTCCGGGCCGAGGCTGACCGCCAGCGAGGCTGGCAGCGTCCACGGCGTGGTGGTCCAGATCGGCACGGCCACGTCGACGCCCGCAGGCACTTCAACGCCGAAGGCCGCGCCCAGCGCCTGCGGATCACGCGCGGCGTAGCCGACGTCGATCGCCGGGGATTGCTTGTCCTGGTATTCGATTTCCGCTTCGGCCAGGGCCGAGCCACAATCGAAGCACCAGTGCACCGGCTTGGCGCCGCGCACCAGATGGCCATTGGCGACGATCTTGCCGAGCGCCCGGATCTCGTCGGCCTCGAATTTGAAGTTCAGCGTCTTGTACGGATTGTCCCAGTCGCCCAGCACGCCCAGACGCTTGAAATCGCGGCGCTGGAGGTCGATCTGCTCCTCGGCATATTCGCGGCACTTCTGCCGGAACTGCTTGGCGTCCAGCTTGGTGCCGACCTTGCCCCACTTCTTCTCCACCGCGATTTCGATCGGCAGGCCATGGCAGTCCCAGCCAGGCACGTAGGGCGCATCGAAGCCGGCGACGTAGCGCGACTTGACGATGATGTCCTTGAGGATCTTGTTGACCGCATGGCCCAGGTGGATCTGGCCGTTGGCATATGGCGGACCGTCGTGCAGCACGAATAGCGGGCGGCCCTTGGCGTTGGCGCGCAGCTGGCCGTACAGATCGTTGTCATACCAGGCCTGGACCATGCCCGGTTCACGCTTGGGCAGGTCGCCACGCATCGGGAATTCCGTGGCTGGCAGGTGCAGGGTCGCTTTGTAATCAGTGCTCACGGACGTTAAGGATCTCGGCGGCTGTTTTCGGAAAGTCCACGCCTGGATGCGCGGTCTGTTGTGCGGTCTGTTGTGCGTTTGCGAACGCGCGGCTCATGCACTGGCCCGGACGCGTTCGGCAGAAAGAAGTTGCCGCGCCATCGTGGCATCACGCTGCATGGCCGTCGTCAGTGCCTCCAGCCCGTCGAACTTCTGCTCGTCGCGCAGCTTGGCGACGAACTCGACACGCAGGTGGCGGCCATAGAGATTGTCGTTGAAGTCGAATAGGTGCGCCTCCAGCAGCGGCTCCACCCCATCGACCGTCGGCCGCGTGCCAAAGCTGGACACCGATGGCCAAGGCCGCTCGGTCAGGCCGTGCACCCAGGTCGCATAGATGCCCGATAGCGCCGGCGTCTTGGCAAAGCGCAGGTTGGCCGTGGGGAAGCCCAACGTGCGACCGAGCTGCTTGCCGCGCACCACCCGCCCTCCAATCTCGTATGGGCGACCCAGCAGGCGCTGGGCATGGGCGAAATCACCGGCCCGCAGGGCTGCACGGATGCGCGTGCTGGACACGCGCTCGCCATCGTCGCAGTGCACCGGTTCGATCTGGCCGGCAGTGAAGCCCAGCTCGGCGCCCATGGCTTGCAGCAGCGGCAGGTCGCCGCCGCGCTTGTAGCCAAAGCGGAATTCCGGACCGATCCAGACCTCGCGCGCGTGCAGCCGTTCGACCAACAGGCGCCGCACGAAGTCCTCGGCCGACATGCCGGCCATGCGCGCATTGAAGCGCAGCAAGCCGATCAGGTCGGCCCGTTCCTCCTGCAACGCTTCCAGCCTTGCCCGTGGCAGCGACAGCCGCGGCGGCGGCGCAGCCGGCATGAAGAACTCGCGCGGCAGCGGCTCGAAGGTCAATGCCACGGTGGGCAGTCCCAAGGACTGCGCACGCGCATGCGTGTGGCGCATCAGCGCACGATGGCCCAGGTGCAGACCGTCGAAGGCGCCGATGCAGACCACGCTACCGTGCGGGGTCAGCACCCCGCCATCGACGTCACGGAACAGCCTGCTCATGTGCTTGTTGGCCGCCGGCCGGTGAAAGCCAGGCGGAATTCATGCCCGATCATGGGGAAACCACAGAAGTATAGCCGCCGTACGCTGGCGCAAGCCCTCGGGGCGTACCGGACCGCCTCAATGGTCACGCAGGTCCCGCGGCCGGAACCCCAGCGCCAGCTGCGACACCAAGTAGGTCATGCCGCCCGCGGCCACCAGTGCGAGCAGGCTGCCGATGCGCAGCCATTTGGACATCTCGGTGAAGTCCGCCATCCAGTGCAGGCCCGCGGCGACCACCGCGGCCATCGCCAGGCAGGACAGGAGCAACCGCAGCAAGAACTTCCCCCAGCCCGGCTTGCGCTGGTACACGCCCGAGCGCCGCAGCCACATCCACAGCAACCCCAGGTTGATATAGCTGGCCAGCGCACTGGCCAGGCCGAGCGCCAGGTGCAGGCCCGGCGTCTTGGCCAGCGCCTCGAACACGCCCTGCGCGCGCGTTTCCGACGGCACCATCACGTGGTACAGCACCGCCAGGAACAGCAGGTTCAACGCCATGTTGGCGATCAGCGCGGCAATGCCCGCCCGCACCGGCGTGCGCGTGTCCTGCCGCGCATAGAACGCCGGCAGGACGATCTTCAGCAGGGCGAAGGCCGGCAGGCCAAAGCTCAGGCCGAACACCGACATGGCCGCCATCTTCGAATCGAACGCGGTGAACTTGCCGTACTGGAACAGTGTGGCCACCAGCGGCAGGCTCAGCAGCATCAGCCCGACCATGGCCGGCAGTGCGATCATCAACGTCATCCGCAGCCCCCAGTCCAGCGCCGAAGAAAAGCCCGCCGTATCGGTCTTGACGTGATGGCGCGACAGCGCCGGCAGGATCACCGTCCCCAGCGCCACGCCAAACACGCCCAGCGGCAGCTCCAGAAAGCGATCGGCCTGCGACAGCCAGCTCTGCGAGCCGGCAAATAGGAACGAGGCGATCACCGTGTCCAGCAGCAGGTTGATCTGCGCCACCGACGAGCCGAACAGGGTCGGCACCATCAGCCGCAGCACCTTGCGCACATCCGGATGCGACCAGCCCCAGCGCGGCAGCGTCAGCAGGTCGATTCCGCGCAGCGCCGGCAGCTGGAACAGCAACTGCAGCGCACCAGCCGCCATGACCGCCCAGCCCAGCGCCAGGATCGACATGCCCATCAGCGGTGCCAGCCACAGCGCACCGGCGATCATGCACAGGTTGAGGATGACCGGGGTGATCGCCGGAATCGCGAAGCGGTTGAAGCTGTTCAGCGCCCCGCCCGCCAGCGCCGTCAGCGAGACGAACAGCAGGAAGGGGAAGGTCAGCCGCAGCAGATCCACGATGGCACCGAACTTGGCCGGGTCGTCGGTCGAGCCCGGGTTGAACAGCATCGCCACCTGCGGGGTGAAGATCAGCCCCAGCGCGGTCACCAGCAGCAGGCAACCGCCCAGCGTGCCGGACACCCGCGACATCAGCGCGCGCAGGTCGGCGTGCGAGCGGGTCTCCTTGACCTCGGTAAATACCGGCACGAAGGCCGTGGCGAAGGAGCCTTCCGCGAACAGCCGGCGCAGGAAATTCGGGATCCGGAACGCGACCCAGAAGGCGTCGGTCACCGCATTGGCCCCGAAGCTGTAGGTGATGGCCTGGTCGCGGACCAGGCCCAGTACACGCGACACCATGGTCATACTGCTGAAGGACAGCAGGCTACGCAGCATTCTGGGGGAGCTCACCGCAACGCCTCCAGCGGCTCGCCCTGACGCCGTGACAGCCCGATTCCCGCCATGTTGACCCAACCCATTGAATAGCCCATAATTTCCCGTTCGTTTTTCCCGCCCGCCGTCAACCCAAGAATTCTCAGGATCCCAACGTGGCCAATATCAAGTCCGCCAAGAAGCGCGCCAAGCAGACCGTCGTGCGCAACGCGCGCAAC
>JBEVNH010000045.1:0-8848 GCA_040508175.1 Pseudoxanthomonas sp. | reverse complement strand
ACCAGCGCGAAGTCGATCATCATGATCGCGTTCTTCTTCACGATGCCGATCAACAGCACCAGCGCGATCATCGAGATCACCGACAACTCGGTATTGGTCACCACCAGTGCCAGCAGCGCGCCGACGCCAGCGGCAGGCAGCGTGGACAGGATGGTCACCGGATGCACCAGGTGCTCGTACAGCATGCCCAGCACGATGTAGACGGTGAGGATCGCGGCGAACATCAGGATCAGCATGGTCGAGGGATCGGCATTGAAGCCCCAGCGGCCCGGCTCGACGATTTTCACGTCACCGGGTGGACGCATGCCATCAAAGGTCGACTGCACGATCTCGCGCGCATCGCCTGTGGCGACGCCGTCGGCCAGGTTATAGCTCAGGCTCATGGTGGTGTACTGGTTCTGGTGCTCCACCTGCGAGGGTGCCAGGCCCGCCGTCTGCTTGGCGACCGTGCTCAACGGCACCATCTCGCCGCTACGGGTGCGCAGCATTACCTTGTCCAAATCGTCCGGTGTCGCGGTCTGGTTGGGCAACGCGTTGACCACCACGCTGTACTGATTGAGATCGGAATAGATCGTAGACACCGAGCGTTGGCCAAAGGCGCCATACAGCGCACCGTCGATCGCGCCGATCGAGATCCCCAGTTGCGCGGCACGATCGCGATCAATGACGATGTTCTGGCGCAGGCCGCCGGCATCGATGTCGCTGCCGACATCGCGGAACTTGGGATTCTTCTTGAGCGCCGCCACCAGCTTGGGCAGCCATTCCTGCAGCGAGGAAATTTCGTTGGCACGCAGCGAGACCTGGTACTGCGCACCCTGGCTGCCACCACCGCCGCCATCGTCGCTGGGTAGATCCTGGACCGCGCGCAGTCGCAGCTGCAGATCGGGATAACGATCGGCCTTGGCACTCAGGCGGGCCAGCACCTGCGCGGTCGTGTCCTTGCGTCCCTCTTGACGGCGCTTGAGCTCGACATTGAACGAGGCACTGGCACCCTGGCGACCACTACCTAGGCGCACACCCACCACTTTCACCGCCGGGTCGGCCATGAGCATGTCGGTGATGCGACGCTGGCGGTTGACCATGTCGGCGAAGGACACGGTCGCGCTGGACTGCGCGCGCCCCCAGATCAGCCCGGTGTCCTGTGCGGGAAAGCTGCCGCCCTTGACCTTGCCCGCCAGGAAGACCGTCGCGCCAATCAGCAACAACGGCGTCAGCGCCAGCAATAGGGCGTGGCGCAGGCTGAAGTCCAGGCAGACCGTATAGACCCGCTCCATCAGCGTATGACCAGCTTCCACCACCCGGCCGGTGCGCGTGGTCGGCTTGGCATCCTTGTGCGCGGACAGGAAGCGGCTGCACAACGTCGGCGTCAGCGTCAGCGAGACAATCGCCGACACGCCGATGGCCGCCAGCAAGGTCACGGTGAATTCGCGGAAGAACGCGCCCATCATGCCCTGCGCGAACAGGATGGGAATGAACACTGCCATCAGCGACACGGTGATCGACACGATGGTGAAGCCGATCTCGCGCGAGCCCAGCAGAGCGGCCTGCATGCGCGGCATTCCTTCGTCCAGGTGGCGCATGATGTTTTCGATCACCACGATGGCGTCGTCCACCACGAAGCCAATCGCAATCACCAGCGCCAGCAGGCTGAGGTTGTTGAGCGTGTAACCCAGCGCATACATCACCAGCGCCGACCCTGCGAGCGACAACGGCACGGTCACCGCGGCGATCAACGTGGGCGCCAGGCGGCGCAGGAACAGCGCCATGACCAGGATCACCATTGCCAGGCTGATCAGCAGCGTGGCCTCCACCTCGTGCAAGGAGGACCGGATGGTCGGCGTGCGGTCGTAGTAAGGCGTCAACGTGGTGCCCGGCGGCAGATAGGTCTGCAGCGTCGGGATCTGGCTCTTGATACGGTCCACCGTCTCCACGACGTTCGCACCGCCGCGCAGGTAGACATACATCAGCACCGATTGCTTGCCGTTGAACCAGGCAGCCTGGTACGCGTCCTGCTGGCCGTCATAGACCTCGGCCACGTCCTTCAGGCGAACGATGCGGCCATCCTGGTTGGAAATCGCAAGGTCCGCGAAATCGGACGCTGCGCCAATCGCATCGTTGGCGCGGATGGTCATGGTGCTCTTGCCGTCGGACAGAAAGCCTGTCGGCGAAATCACGTTGGCCGCGCGCACCGCATTGCGCAGGTCGTCGGGCGACAGCCCCATGGAGTTGAGCGCGCGCAGGTTCACATCCACGCGGACCGCCGGCGTGGACGCACCGGCGATATCCACCGAGGCCACGCCGGTGATCTGGCGCAGGCGCTGGGCCAGCAGCGAATCGGCCAGGTTGTACATGTCCGCCGAGGACTGCGTCTCGGAGGTCAGCGCCAAGGCGATCAGTGGATCGTCATTGGGATTGGCCTTCTGGAAGCTCGGCGTGCCCATGCCCGATGGCAGGTCGGCGCTGGCGGCGCTGAGCGCGGCGGAGACGTCCTGGGCGGCCGCATCGATGTCGCGGTTGGCCTGGAAGATCAGGAACACCATGCTCCGACCCTCGGAGCTGTTCGAGCGCATGGTCTCGATCCCCGGCACCTGGCCCAGGCGGCGCTCCAGCGGGGCGGTCACCGTGGAGGCCATGGTGCTGGCATCGGCACCGG
Organism: Pseudoxanthomonas sp.; assembly: GCA_040508175.1. Taxonomy (GTDB): domain Bacteria; phylum Pseudomonadota; class Gammaproteobacteria; order Xanthomonadales; family Xanthomonadaceae; genus Pseudoxanthomonas_A. The sequence goes on along the minus strand of JBEVNH010000045.1, from coordinate 6,195 downwards.
CCTGGCTGGCCTGCACGAAGATCACTGGCACCTGCAGGTTGGGCAAGGCGGCCACACCCAGCTGCAGGTAACAGATCAACCCCATCACGAACAGGCCAATGGCCAGCAGCGAGGTGCCGATGGGACGCCGGATGAACAGCGCCGACAGGCTGAATTTACTGGCCATGCCGGCCTCCGCGGGTGCGCAGGCGGCGCATCAGCGTGCTTCCGGCGCCGGCAGGCCGGCGCGCTCGGCGCGTCGCGCACGCCAGGCGGCGATGCGGTCCGAGGCGCGCTCCATGTACAGATAGATCACCGGCGTGGTGTACAGCGTGACCAGCTGCGACAGCAGCAGGCCGCCAACGATGGACACGCCCAGCGGCTTGCGCAGTTCCGAGCCGATGCCATCGCCCAGAGCCAGCGGCAGCGCGCCCAGCAAAGCGGCCGCCGTGGTCATCATGATCGGGCGGAAGCGCAGCAGGCAGGCGCGACGGATCGCATCGAAGGCGTTCATGCCCTCGGCCTTCGCCTCGATGGCGAAGTCAATCATCATGATCGCGTTTTTCTTGACGATGCCGATCAGCAGCACGATGCCGACGATGCCGTCCACTGACAGGCTGAAACCGCAGAGCCACAAGGCCAGCAGCGCGCCCACGCCGGCAGGTGGCAGCGTGGAGATGATGGTCAGCGGATGGATGTAGCTCTCGTACAGCACGCCCAGCACGATGTAGATCACCACCACCGCGGCGATCAACAGCCACACCACATCGGACTGACTGGACGAATACTCCGCCGCCTTGCCGATGAACTCGGTATGGATCTGCTCGGGCAGTGCCAGTTCGTCTCGCACCGCGTTGATCGCTTCCACGCCTTCGGACAGCGAGTACCCCGGCGCCAGGTTGAACGAGATCGTGACCGCCGGCAGCTGCTGCTGATGGCTGACCACCAGCGGCGTGGTGCCGATCGAATCGGTGGCCAGTGCCGACAGCGGAATGATGCTGCCCGCGCCGACGGCGATGCCGATATTGGAGTTGCCGATGCCCGTCGCGGTGGACGAGTTGGACGAGGTCACCTGGCCCAGCGTGGTGGCGTTGGAACCGGTCAGCGCACCGCTGCCGTTGCTGGCCACGGCCAGCTGGTTCATCAGCGCGTCGCGCGTGCGGAACTCCGGCGCCACTTCCAGCACCACGCGGTACTGGTTGAGCTGGGTGAAGATGGTGGAGATCTGGCGCTGGCCATAGGCGTCGTAGAGCGTGTCGTCGATGGTCTGCATCGGCACGCCCAGCGCGCTGGCCTTCTCACGGTCCACCCAGATGTCCAACGCGCGGCCCTGGTTGGCCAGGTTGTTGCCCACATCCGCAAGCTCGGGTCGCTGGCGCAGCGCCTGGGTCATGCGCTCGGCCTGCGCTTGCAGCTGCTTGCTGTCCACATCCGACAGCGAGAACTGGTATTCGGTGGCCGCCACGCGCGTATCCAGCGTCACGTCCTGCACCGGCTTGAGGTACAGCGCCACCCCGGGAATACCCTGCACGGCTTTTTGCAGGCGCGGCAGCACCTCGTCCAGGGAACCGCGCTCGCCGCGCTCCTTCAGCACGATGCTGATCTGGCCCTGGTTGAGCGTGGGATTCATCGAGCCTGCGCCGATGAACGCCGCCACGCCGGTCACGTCCGGATCCTTGCGCAATGCCTCGGCCACGGCGCGCGTGCGCTGCTGCATCTGGTCGAAGGCCACGGTCTGGTCGGCCTGCACCACGCCGGTGATCAGGCCGGTGTCCTGCTCGGGCAGCAGCCCCTTGGGAATCATCACGTACAGCAGCACGGTCACCACCACCGTGGCCAACGCCACGGCCAGGGTCAGCCCCTGGCGGGCCAGCACCATGTCCAACGTGCGCTCATACAGGCCCACCGTGCGCGACCACAGGTTCTGCTTGCCTGCTGCGGCCGTGCGCTCGTGCGCGTCGTCGCCTTCGGGCAGCGCGTCCGGCTTGAGCAGGTAGGCGCACATCATCGGCGTCAGCGTTAGCGACACCAGCATCGAAATGACCACCGCAATGGACAACACCCAGGCGAACTCATGGAACAGCCGCCCGGTCACGCCCGGCATGAGCAGCAGCGGGAGGAATACCGCCACCAGCGACACGGTCAGCGACAGCACGGTGAACCCGATCTGGTGTGCGCCCTCTTCCGCCGCTTCCGGACCGCTCTTGCCCTGCTCGATGTAGCGAACAATGTTCTCGATCATCACGATCGCGTCGTCCACCACGAAGCCGGTGGCCACCACCAGCGCCATCAGCGACAGGTTGTCCAGCGACATGCCGGTGAAGGCCATCACACCGAACGTGCCGATCAGCGACAGCGGCACGGCAACCGAGGGAATGATGGTGGCCCACAGCCGGCGCAGGAACACGAAGATCACCCCGACCACCAGCACGATGGTCAGAATCAGCGTGAACTGCACCTCGTGCACCGAGGCCCGGATGGTCTCGGTGCGGTCGGAAAACACGTCCAGCGCCACATCGGCCGGCAGCACGCCACGCAGCTCGGGCAGCAGGCTGCGTATGGAGGCGACGGTCTGGACGATGTTGGCGCCAGGTTGGCGACGGACTTCCAGCAGCACAGCCGGTTTGCCATCGGCCCAGGCCGATAGCTGGTCGTTCTCCACGCCATCGACCACGCGCGCGACATCGCGCAGCAGCACCGGTCGATTGTTGTTGAAGCTGATGATCTGCTCGGCGTAACCGGCGGCCGTTTCGATCTGGTCGTTGGTGCCGATGCTGTAGGACTGCGTGGTGCCGTTGAGCGAGCCCTTGGGCGCGTTGACATTCGCCTGCGTCAGCGAGCTGCGCAGGTCCTCCATGGTCATGCCCATGTTGGACAGCTGTGCCGGATTGACCTGGATGCGCACGGCCGGCCGCACGTTGCCGGCGATGGACACCAGGCCCACGCCCGGCACCTGCGACAGGCGCTGGGCCAGGATGGAGTCGGCGTAGCGGTTGACCTCGCGCAGCGGCAGCGTGTCCGAGGACAGCTTGAGCGTGACGATGGCCGCGTCCGCCGGGTTCACCCGGTTGTACACCGGCTGGTAGGGCAACCCACTGGGCAGCGTGGCCTGGCGGATTGCCGACTGCACGTCCTGGGCAGCGATGTCGATGTCCCGTTCCATCGAGAACTGCAGCACGATGGTGGACAGGCCCGCCGAGGAATCGGAGGTCATCATCTCCATGCCGGAGATCTGGCCCAGCTGGCGCTCCAGCGGCGTGGTCACCAGCGAGGCCATAGTCGACGCGCTGGCGCCTGGGTATTGCGTGGTCACCACCAGGCTGGGCGAGTCGATTTCCGGCAGCGCCGAGACCGGCAGGCTGCGGTAGCCGATCAGTCCCAGCAGCACCACGCCAATCATCAGCAGCGTGGTGGCAATGGGACGTCGGATGAAGATGCTGGAAAAGCCCACGGATCGGTGTCCTGTCAGTCCATCGTCGCGGCGAGCGCCGCTGGCGGCGCGGAAGGCATGAGGCGCCTTCCGCGAAGGTACGTGCTCAGGTCAGCGCGGCGGCGGGCCGCGACGTCCACCCTTGTTGTCGGCTGCCTTCTGCAGCTCCTCGGCGGTCGGCTCCGGCGGGACCTCGCCCGGCTTGAGCGCATTGACCTTGGCACCGGGCTTGAGCCGGAACTGTCCTTCGGTCACCACGCGCTCGCCTTCCTTCAGGCCCTCGGTGACCAGCAAGTGGGTGTCGCCCACTTCCACGCCCGTCACCACCGCCTGCAGCTTGACGGTGCTGTCCTGCTGCACGACGTAGACGTAATCGCCGTCAGGGCCGCGCTGCACCGCCTGGGTCGGTACCACCAGCCCGCCGGTGACGTTGTCCACCTTCAGGCGGATGTTGCTGAACTGGCCGGGCCACAGCACCCGATCGTCGTTGGGAAAGCGCGCGCGCAGGCGGAACGTGCCGCTGTCGGTGCTGACCTGGTTGTCCACCACATCCAGCACACCATCGCCCGCGACTTCCCTGGCGCCGGTGCGCTCAAGCGCTGATACCGAAGGCGTCCCGGCCGCCTGCGCCTTGCGCACGGCTTCCAGATCCTTCTCAGGCAGGTTGAAGGTGGCGTAGATCGGCTGGACCTGGGTGATGGTCACGATCGCCGTGCTGGTGGACACCACATTGCCCACGTCCACGCCGCGGATACCGGCGATGCCGTCGATGGGCGAGATGATGCGGGTGAACTGCAGTTGCACGCTGGCCGCTTCAGCCGAGGCCTGGCTGGCCGCCACCGCTGCCTGGTACTGGGCCACGTTGTTGCGCAGCGTATCCAGGTCGATCTTGGAGACGTACTGCAGGTAGGCCGGATCGTTGGAGCGCTGGAAGTTGGCGCGGGCCGTGGCCAGCAGCGCCTCGTTCTGCTTCTTGGACGCCTGGGCCTGCTGATAGCTGGCCTGCAGCGCACGCGGATCGATCTGCGCCAGCACCTGCCCCTTTTTGACCAGCTCGCCCTCGCGGAAATTCAGGCTCATCAGCTGACCGCCGACCTGCGGATTGACCGTGACCGTGTTGAGCGCGGCCACCGTGCCCAGCGCCGTCAGGTAGACGGGGACGTCCTGGCGGGAGACCGGTTCCGCAGTGACGGGCACCGGACCGGCCTGCTGACCGCTGTTGCCCTGCCCCTGCATGCCCGCATTCGGGCCACGGCCTGCGTCTTCCGCCGGGCGGTAGAACATGCGAAGCGCCAGACCCAGCACCACCACCACACCGACCACCCACAGGGCGATCTTCCATTTACGCGACATGCAGACGTTCTCCAAGGCTGGGGCTGCGGGGGCCCTTGGCTCAAGTTGTCAAGGTTAACGGTTGCAAACGCGCGTGCCTCCATGACTGATGACACGGTGACAGTCATCCCAACTCATGTCGTTCAGCCGCCGGCAGGGTTCAACTTCAACGACGGCATCCCACCAGCTTGAGCTGCTGACCGGGCCTGAGCGCATAGCCTGGCGCACGCAACTTGTTGGCCTTGGCCAGGTCGCCGGTATCGCACTGGAACTTGCCGGCGATGCCGCCCAGCGTGTCGCCACGCGCCACCTTGTACTGCCGCACCTGCTGCTTCTTGGGCGTGACCGGCTTGGGCGTGCCACTGGCCACGGTGGTCGGCACGCCCGGCACCGCGGCCACGTCCCCGACCGCCACATTGCCCACGCGCGGAGTGTCACGGCGCAGCGCCGCGGACAGATCGGCTGTGACCAGCGTGCGCGCCAGCTCGGCGCGCGGCCCGTTCACGCAGTGGCGCTGGTAGAGGTTGGCCACGTTGCTGTTGGCGTTGATGACGGTGCCGGCCGGGATCCAGGTCTCGGCCTGATAACGCGGATTGAGGTTGCGCAGCACACGCATGAAGCCCTCACGGGTGCCGCCATTGCCCAGACAGATGGTGAGCTCGTAGATCGACGCGGTGCGCGCCAGCTTGAAAGTGGCCGGCTTGATGTTGAGCTTGGGGAATTCCAGCCCGTACTGCTTGGGATGCAGGTACAACCATGCCGCGGCAATCACCATGGGCACGTAATCCTGCGTTTCCGAGGGGAACTCGCGATAGACATCGGCATCCCAGAAGCCGCGCCCGCCATATTGGCGGAACACCCGCGCCGCGCGTCCTTCACCCCCGTTATAGGCGGCCAGCGCGTATTCGATGTTGTTGTTGAGCTCGCGCATGCGCTCGTTCATGTACGAGGCGGCGGCCTCGGCCGAGGCAAAGGCATCGAAGCGCGTATCGAACCCGGTGCCATCGGGGCCCAGATTGAAACGACGGCCGGTGGCGGGCATGAACTGCAGGGGCCCGGCGGCCCCGGCACGCGAACTGACATGCACACGGCCGTTGGATTCCTTGGCCATGATGCCGAACAGCAGCGCCTCCGGCAGACCGCTGCCCTGCCAGGCCGGCTGCATCTGCGGGCGCATGTTCTGGTAGTTCTCGTAGCTGGTGATCAGAGTGCCGCGCATGTCGGTCAGCCAGCGGCGGATACCCGCCTGCACGGCCGGGTTGTATTCGACCATGGCGTCGAATGCATGGCGGTGATCATTGAGCAGCCGTTCGGTGCGCGCCGATTCGGGCAGGTTGGGCAGCGGCGCGCTGTGGTCGTTCCCGTCGTCCAGCGGATCACCCTCGCCGATCACCTCGTCGTGCGGGGGGGTCGCCCCCGCCTACAACAAATTGTTTTTCAGGCGCGTGTTTATT
>JBEVNH010000131.1:0-11412 GCA_040508175.1 Pseudoxanthomonas sp. | reverse complement strand
TCGACCTGCGCCAGTTCCTCGAGGGCGAGCGCACGGTGCTGCACGAGGGCCAGCGCGTACTGGTGATGCGTCAGGCCGGTGGGGACGTGGCGCTGACCATCGATGAGCTGTACGGCCAGCGCAGCTTCGGCATGGCGCAGGAAGTAGACGTGGGAAGCCTGTCCGAAGGTCGCTACAGCCATTTCGTGGCGCGCGCTTTCCAGGCCGATGAGGTGGAGTGGGGGGTGTTCGCACTGTCGTTGCTGGCGCGCACACCGGAATTCCGTCAGGCCGCCCACTAAGGGCGGCCGGCGTCTTGTTTGCCGCCCAGCCGTTGGGCGGTCTTTCGGGTTTTGACTTCAGGGGTTGTAAGGATGAGTACTGCTGCGAGTTCTCCGAATGCCCGGCCGTCCGGCCGCGGGAGCACCTTCTGGCTGGTCCTGCTGGGACTGTCGGTGATCCTCTTTGGCGCCAATACGGGCATGGCGACCTACGAAGGCAGTCGCCTGTCCGGTGCCAGTACCGGTGCGGCCGACCTGCAGGTGCTCTCGCAGCAGCTGGCCAACCAGGGCCGCGATGCGGTGGCCGGTAGCGCGGATGCTTACACGGCCTTCAAGGAGACCAAGAAGCGTATCGACTCGACCATCGGCGACCTGCAGACGCGTTTTGGCCAAGAGCGCGCGGTGACCGGCCCGCTGGGCGATCTTGCGCAGACATGGGCGCCGCTGGGCAAGAGTGCCGACCAGATCATCACTGCCGAGCCAGCCGTGCTGGCGCTGTCTGGCAACGCCAACCGCTTCTCCGGCCAAGTGCCGCAGCTGCAGGCGCAGTTGAACGAAGTGGTTCGCGCCATGTCCACCAGCGGCGCCCCTGCCTCGCAGATCTACAACGCCCTGCAGCAGGTCGTGGTCGCCGGCCGCATGGCACGCAGCGTCACCGAGATGCGCGCAGGTGGCAATGGCGCCAGCATGGCCGGTGACGCGCTTACCCGCGATTCGCTGCTGTTTGCCCAGGTGATGGATGCCCTGCGCAACGGCAACGAGGAGTTGGGCATCGTCCCGGTCCGCAACGCCGCCGCGCTCGCCGCGCTGGACCAGGGCAACACCACCTGGGTGGCAATGAAACGCGACCTGGACGCGATGCTGGGCAGCTCGCGCAACCTGTTTGCCGCGCAGGCCGCTTCCACGTCGCTGTCCCAGGGCTCAGGCGGCATGCTTGATCGCAGCAAGCGCCTGTTCGATGCCTTCTCGGCGTTCGGTTCAGCGCGCGATACGCGCCTGTTTCCTAATTTCTGGATCTCAGTCGGCTCCGGCGTCCTGCTTCTGGTGTCGATCATCGGCCTGTTGGTGAGTCTGTATCGCGGTCGTCAGCGCGAGCAGGAAATCCGATACCAGACCCAGGTGGAATACAACAGCCGCAACCAGCAGGCGATCATGCGCTTGCTGGACGAAATCAGCTCGCTGGGTGAGGGCGACCTGACGGTCAAGGCGACGGTGACGGAAGACATGACGGGCGCCATCGCGGACGCCATCAATTACGCCGTCGATGAGCTGCGCAACCTGGTGACCACCATCAACGACACCTCGGTGCAGGTGGCGGCCTCCACGCAGGAGACGCAGGCCACCGCGTTGCAGCTGTCCGAAGCCGCCAACCACCAGGCCACCGAGATCGGCTCGGCGTCCGAGCGCATCAGCGATATCGCCGGATCCATCGAGCAGGTGTCGCGCAACTCCACCGATTCGGCCGAGGTGGCCCAGCGCTCGGTGCAGATCGCCACCGAAGGCGCCGGCGTGGTGCGTGAGACCATCCGGGGCATGGACCAGATCCGTGACCAGATCCAGGAGACTTCCAAGCGCATCAAGCGCCTGGGCGAGTCCTCGCAGGAAATCGGCTCGGTGGTGGAACTGATCAACGACATTTCCGAGCAGACCAATATTCTGGCGCTCAATGCCGCCGTGCAGGCGTCTTCGGCCGGTGAAGCCGGTCGCGGTTTTGCGGTGGTGGCCGACGAAGTGCAGCGCCTGGCCGAACGGACCTCTGGCGCGACGCGCCGCATCGAGTCGCTGGTGCAGGCCATTCAGGCCGACACCAATGAGGCGGTCAACTCGATGGAGCAGACCACTGCGGAGGTGGTGTCCGGTGCGCGTCTGGCCGAGGATGCTGGCACCGCGCTGGGTGAGATCGAGCGCGTGTCGAGCGATCTGAATGAGCTGATCAAGAACATTTCCGGCGCTGCCCAGCAGCAGTCCGACGCCGCAGCCGACATCACCCGGACCATGGACGTGATCCGCCGGATCGCGTCGCAGACTTCGCAGGGTGCCGGGCAGACCGCCGAATCAATCGGTCACCTGACCCAGCTGGCATCGGATCTGCGCCGTTCGGTTGCCGACTTCAAGTTGCCGGGCTGAGGCGGTCGATGCAGATGAATAGGGTATCGACCGTGCGCCGAAGGATGCTGCAGGACGCGGCAGTCCGGACCAGGAGGCTGCGATGAGTGCGTTGCGTGATGCCATGAGCCATGCGGTGCTGGGCTGGGTGAAGCCAGAGCTGGATGCCACCCTGCGCCAGGCGCGGGATGAGATCGAACTGTTCGCCGAACAGCCCACGCGCCTGCAGCACATGCAGCAGTGCGCCTCGCACCTGCATCAGGTGCAGGGCACGCTGCGCATGGTCGAGCTGTACGCCCCGGCGATGGTGGCCGAGGAGCTTGAACAGCTGGCCAACGCGCTGCAGGAAGGCCGCGCGCAGGACATCGACGAAGCCTGCGCCGTGCTGATGCGCGGCACCGTGCTGCTGCCCGATTACCTCGAGCGCCTGCAGAGCGGCCACCGCGACATTCCGATCGTGTTGTTGCCGTTGCTCAATGAAATCCGCGCCGCCCGTGGCGAGGCGGGCTTGAACGAAGGCGTGTTGTTCGCGCCCGACCTCAACCGTCCGCTGCCGCAGGCCGTGGGCGTGCCGGAAATCATTCCGACCAGCAGCCGCGCCAGCCGCATGGATCTGGCGCAGGATCGGCTGTCGCGCGCGCTGCAGGCGTGGCCGCAAGACGGCGAGCCCGGCGATGCGTCGGAGCTGTCCGATGCCACCCGCGAGATGCTCTCGCTGATGAAGGACACCGCGTCGCGTCGCATGCTCTGGGTGGCCAGCAGCGTGGCTGAAGCGCTGCGCGACGGGGCATTGCAGGCCACGCCAGCGATCCGCCAAGGGTTTGCGAGCGTGGTGCGCGCAGTGCGCCAGTCGCAGGAAGAGAATCTCCTCAACGCCGCGCCTGGCCAGGAGCCGACCCGCCAGTTGCTCTACCAGGTGGCCAATTCCGACGCGCAGCACCCTGCGCTGGAAGACCTGCGCCGCACCTTCGAGCTGGAAGCGGTCGAGCCGACCCCGGCCGAGATCGAACACGCCCGCAGCAGCCTGACCGGTCGCAATCGCGCCTTGCTCGATACGGTCGGCGGCGCGGTCAAGGAAGAGTTGCTGCGCATCAAGGATGCGTTGGATCTCCATCTGCGCACTGGGGGCGATGTCACGGCACTGGATGCGCAGGTCCAGCATCTGTCCAGCGTGGGCGACACCCTGGGCATGATGGGGTTGGGCGCCGCACGGAACGTGGTGGTCGAACAGCGCGATGCGCTGTCGGACCTGATTGCCGGACGTCGCGCCAACGATGAAAGCGTGCTGCTGGATATCGCCGGTGCGCTGCTTTATGTCGATGCGTCACTGGATGACCAGGTCGCCGGTCTTGGTGGCCCGTCGAACGAATCGCCGGAAGACGCGCAGGCCGGTGAGGCCATGCGCACCGCCGAGATCGTGGCGCAGGAGGCAATCCGCAATTTCGCTGCCGCGCGCGAAGCGTTCGTGGCTTTCATCGAAACCAACTGGAACCACCAGCAGCTGGCCGATGTACCGCGCCTGCTGGGTGAAGTGTCTGGCAGTCTGCGCATGCTCGACCTGCCACAGGCCGCCGGCTATCTGGAAGGCGTGCGCCGATACGTTGAGGTGGAGCTGATCACCAACCGGCGCGTGCCGGGCGGCCAGCAGCTGGACACCCTGGCCGACGCCATGGCCAGCCTGGAGTACTACCTGGAGGCGTTGCGCGATCGCCGCCCCAATCGTGACGATATCCTGGAAGTCGCGCGCACCAGCCTCGAGAACCTGCGCTATTCGCCTGCGGTCACCGCCGTCGATGCGGCAGGCCCGGCCAATTCAGCGCTGCGCGATGAGGCCGCTTCGGTCGCGCCCGTGCCTGCGCCCGTCGCTGAGACTGTTGCCCCGGATGAAAGAAACATCGATGCGCCGGCGTTCGAGGCGTTCAAATCAGACGCTGACACGGACTACGCCGGCGGCCTGCAGATCGAACGTTTCGAAGCGGCTTCCGATTCTGGCGAGCGTCTGCAGCTTGCGCCGCTGGCGCTGGATGACAGCGCGCACCTGGCCGACGATGAGGTACCGGCATCGCGCGATGAAGGTTTGAGCATCGCACCTTGGACGCCCGAAGAAGACGCGGGCGAGCGCTTGCAGCTGGCGCCATTGGAGCTGGACGACGGCGCCCACGGCATTCAATCTGGCGAAGCCGCAGATGCCGCGCCGCTGGACATCACGGTGGATACCAGCGAATGGACACTGGACGTCGACGAAACAGAGGGCGCACCAGAAGCCTTGTCCTTCGGCGACGCCGATTTCAATACGCAGACATTGGACGCACGCGGTGCCGACGTGCCGGTGTTCGATGTCGCGGATGCAGCCGCAGAAGTACCTGCAGAAGCGTTTGCGGAAGCGCCTGTCGTAGCGGTCGATACGCCGACGCCGGTGGTGGAAACACCGGTCGAGCTCGATGGGTCCCGTGTTGCCCAGGATCACGACATGCTGCCGCCCGACCTCGAGGCTGCGTTTGCCGCCTCGATACCGCCGCAGGCCAACGTTGCAATGGAAGACGCTTCGCCCGTGGGCATCGGTCCGGTCATCGAAGCCGGCTTCGATACTGCCGCCGGCGACATCGATGACGAGATCCGCGATGTGTTCCTGGAGGAGCTGGCCGAAGAAGTCGCCAGCATCGCCGAGCTGGTGCCGCAGTGGGGCCGGGACCTGTACGACAACGAGCGCCTGCGCGCGATCCGTCGCACCTTCCATACGTTGAAGGGCAGCGGTCGTCTGGTGGGCGCGCGCGTGCTGGGTGAGTTCTCCTGGAAGATGGAGAACATGCTCAACCGTGTGCTGGATGGCTCGCGTCCGCCTTCGCCGGCGGTGCTGGACCTGCTCGAGCGCAGCACGTTGGTGTTGCCGCAGCTGGAAGCCGCCCTGCGTGGGACGGGCGTGGTGACGGCCGACATCGATGGGCTGCAGGCCGTGGCCGATCGTCTGGCTGCGGGCGAGGACGCCTGGTATGCGCCACGCGTGTCCGAGCACGCGCCTGCCTTGGAGGCCTCGGTCTACGTGCTCGAGCAGCCCGAAGCCGACGGCATCCCCGCATCGGTCGACAGCGTGTTGCGCGAGATCCTGGAGACAGAGGTGCACACGCACCTGCAGACCGTGGATGGCTGGCTTGAAGCCGCCGCCGCGGGCAATGCGCGTGTCACTGATCCCCTGCTGCGCGCGTTCCACACCATGAACGGTGCCTTTGCCATGGCCGACGTGCCGGGCATCACCGAGGTCACCGGACCGGCCGAGCAGTTCCTCAAGCGGGCGTTGCCGACCAATACGGCAGTGACCCCCGAGGCCGTGCAGGCGCTGGCCGATGCGGCGGGCGCGATCCGTCACGCGGTGAACGCGTTGCAGGCCGAGTCCCCGCGCATTCCGCGCTTCGCCGACCTGCATCAGCGCCTGCTGGCCCTGCGTGACACCTTGCCGCAGGCCAAGCCGATCGTGCACACCGTGCCCGATTTCCCGGTCGCAGAAGAGATGGAGGCGCCGTCGGCGGACGTGCTGGTGCCGCCGGCCATCGAGGCACCCTTGCAGCCCCTGGATCTGTCCGCCTACCTGGACGCCGTGCATCTGCCGGCGGACGACGTCGCGGATGCGCATGCGGCAGACAAGACGGCCGCGCCGCTGGAGGTTTCGCCGTCTTCCAGCACGCAGATGCAGGAGCTGGCGAAAGACGCCGAGATCCATGCCGAAGCCCATCACAGCGATGCAGTGGATGAGTCAGCGGCGGACAGGCTGCTGGCTTTGGATGCGCCGGGCGAAGCCGCTGCGGTCGACGCGGGTGCTGTCGAGGAATCTCACTTCCGTGGGTTCGAACTGGGCGCGACCTACACCGGTCGTCCCGCCAGTGCGGTGCCGCTCAGCTCCGGTGCTGTCTCGCTCTTGCCTGGCGCGCCAGCGTCCGCCGATGCCGACACTGCGGACGTTGTCGATACATCTGATGCAGGGCTGCTGGAGTTCACCTCAGACCGGGTCATCACGGACGGAAGCGGCGAAGTCGCCGCGGCCGAAACCGTCACTGAGGCGCAGACACCCGAAGACACGGTCGGCTCGCAGGATCTGGACGCCCTGCTGCCAGAGGCGGGGGCCGAAACGGCTGCGCCGATATCCGTAGAGGCCGATACACAGGTTCCGGTGGAAACGGAGGTCGAGCTGGCGGCCATCGAGGCTGATGAGGTTCCGGCGGCTGCCTCCGATTTCAACTTCGACGATGGCAGCTCGCTTGCTGTCGAGGCACCGCAGTCCATTGGCCAGATTGATTACGACGTGCCGCAAGATGCGTCGACGGGTGTCAGCCTTGAGGAAGCCGAGGCGGCAGCCGATGTCCAGGATCTGGACGCGGCCATTGCCGACGATGCCTCCGCATTTGAGGCGGTCGACGCGTCTGCATCGGTCCATGCACCGGTCACGACTTCCGCCGATGACGCGCAGCCCCCGTCCGAGGCCTTTACCTGGACCGACGGCGAGCCCGCGGAGCTGGAGGTTGACGGTGTCGTGTCGGTGGCCGACGACGCCCAGGGACTCACGCGCGACGAGCCGCAGGACCAGATCGCTGAGGCGACTGCCGTCGAGGAATCTGTCGAGGTTCAAGCGTTCCAAGCGCCTGTTGCGCCGCTGGCCGACGACGTCCTGGTGGTCACGTCAGAGGAAGCGCGCGAAGAAGCCTCCACTGCCGAAGCATTGCTAGGGGGCGGCGAAGACCTGGCCCCGGTGTCCGACGCGGCGCAGGCCGCTTCGGTAGTCGAAGCCACACCGACCCAGGACGTGCCGTCCGCACGTGACAGCATCGAGGCGCTGATCGGGGAGCCGATGGCGCTGGACGAGATGGATCGCGAGCTGGTCGACATCTTCGTCGAGGAAGGCCGCGACCTGCTGGATCATTCAGATGGCGTATTGGCGCAGCTGCGCCAGGCGCCGGAAGACCAGGCCCTGGTGGCCGCGCTCCAGCGCGACCTGCACACGCTCAAGGGCGGTGCGCGCATGGCGGGCATCAATGCCATCGGCGATCTCGGTCATGCCATCGAGTCGCTGTTGGAGAAGGTTGCGGCCCATCGCCTGCAGCTTGACCGCGGCAGCGTGCAGCTGCTGGAGCAGGGCTTCGATGGCCTGCATCGCCTGCTGACCGCCGCGGCCGGCTATCGCGCCGTGGGTCATCCACACACGTTGATCGAGGCGTTCGATGCCGTGGCTGAAGGCCGCAGCATTGCATCCCCGACCGAGGTGTCGTCCGCTGTCGCGGAGACGCCGGTTGCAGCGGTCGCCGCGCCGGTCGAGTCGCAGCCGCCCGTTGCGGCTCCGCAAGACACGGCAACGCTCCAGACCGTTCCGGACGTGTTCGTCGTTCCGGCAAGCGCACCCAAGGCCGATCTGGCGCCGTTGTCGGCGCCGGTGGATGCTTCCGCGTTCCAGGAAGAAGACGTCCAGCTGCAGACGGGCAGCGAGCAGGTGCGCGTGCGCGCTGATCTGCTGGATCGCCTAGTCAACAATGCCGGCGAAGTCGCGATCTATCGCGCGCGTCTTGAGCAGCAGCTGGGTGCCTTCCGCGGCGCCATGGCCGAGCTGGACCGCACCAACGTGCGTCTGCACGACCAGCTGCGTCGCCTTGACCTGGAAACCGAAGCGCAGATCGTGGCGCGCTACCAGCGTGAGCAGGACCAGCGCGATCCGACCTTCGATCCGCTCGAGCTGGACCGCTTCTCCACGCTGCAGCAGCTCAGCCGTGCGTTGGGCGAATCGGCAGCCGACTTGAGCGGTCTGCAGGGGGTGCTGGACGACCTGGCCCGCCAGTACGACAGCCTGCTGCAGCAACAGTCGCGCGTCAGCTCGGAATTGCAGGACGGCCTGATGCAGGCCCGCATGGTGCCGTTCGAGGGCATCGTGCCGCGCCTGCGCCGTACCGTGCGCCAGGCCGGCAGCGATACCGGCAAGCAGGTACGCCTGCAGTTGCAGGGCACGCATGGCGAGCTGGATCGCAATGTGCTGGAACGCATGACCGCGCCGCTGGAGCATCTGTTGCGCAATGCACTGGCCCACGGCCTGGAAACGCCGGATGTGCGTCGTCAGGCGGGCAAGGGCGAAGAAGGCCAGGTGACCATCGCGTTGGATCGCGAAGGCTCGGAAATGGTGTTGCGTGTCAGCGACGACGGCGCTGGCCTGAACCTGGATGCCATCCGCAGCCGCGCCGAACAGCGTGGCCTGCTCGTGACCGGTTCGGAGATCTCGCGCGTCGATCTCGAGCGGATGATCCTGGAGCCGGGTTTCTCGACCTCCGAAACGGTCAGCCAGCTGGCGGGACGTGGCGTGGGCATGGACGTGGTGCACAACGAAGTGCGTGCGCTCGGCGGTTCGTTGGATATCCAATCCAACGCCGGCAAGGGCACCACGTTCACCCTGCGCCTGCCGCAGACGCTGGCGGTGACCCGCGCGGTGTTCGTGCAGGTCGGCGAGACGCGCTTTGCAGTGCCGGTGGCTGCGGTCAGCGGCATTGGCCGCATCACTCGTGATCGGTTCACCCAGCAAGGCGCGCACTACAGCTACGCCGGTGAGGAATACGCCCTGTATGACCTGGGCACGCTGGCGGGCCACACGGCCTCGCTGGCCGAGGGCCAGGAGCAGATTCCGCTGCTGCTGGTGCGTTCCGGTGAGCTGCGTGCCGCGGTGGCGGTGGATGCGGTACTGGGCAATCGCGAAATCGTGGTCAAGCCAGTGGGGCCGCAGGTGTCCTCGATTCCGGGCATCTATGGCGCCACCATCACCGGCGACGGCAGCGTGGTGGTCATCCTCGACGCCGCGCCGCTGGTGCGTCGCTTCATCGCGCGTCCGGCAGGCACCACTGTCCAGACCACCGTGGCCGAGCAGCGCCACGTGCCGCTGGTGATGGTGGTCGACGACTCGCTCACCATGCGCAAGGTGACCGGCCGCGTCCTGGAACGCCACAACTTCGAGGTGGTGACCGCACGCGATGGCGTGGAGGCGCTGGAACGCCTGGAAGATCGCGTGCCCGACCTGATGCTGCTGGACATCGAAATGCCGCGCATGGATGGCTACGAGCTGGCCACGGCGATGAAGGCCGATGCGCGCTTTGCCGATGTGCCGATCGTGATGATCACCTCGCGCAGTGGCGAGAAGCATCGCCAGCGAGCGTTTGAGATCGGCGTGCAGCGTTACATGGGCAAGCCTTACCAAGAGTTGGATCTGATGCGCAACGTTTACGACCTGCTGGGGATCGCCCGTGTCCGCGAGTGAGACCCTGACCCGCCCTCGCGTGGCACTGCTGGCCCGCGAAGGGCGTGCCCGTGACCAGCTGAGCCGCGCGTTGAAAGAGTCCGGTGCCGAGACCGTGCTGGTCGCCGATCCCAATGCACTGGACGCCCACACCTTGCGGGCGTCTATGCCACAGGCCGTGCTGGTGGCCCTGGAGCCGGCGGTGGAAGACAGCGTCTTCCGCCTGGACGAGGTGCTGCACGATCCGGCGCTCAACGTGATCTTCGACGACGCCGAGCTGGCGCTGCAGCGTGAAGGCTGGGATGCCCAGCGGTGGGCACGGCATCTGTCTGCCAAGCTCTTCGGCCACGCTGACGTGCTGCCGCCCGGGCGCGAGGCCGACGATCCGCAGATCCAGCCGGGCCTGCCGACCACGCCGGCGCAGTTGCATGCCGACGTACCGCTGGCGTCCTATCTGTCTGAAGCGCAGTCCAAGGGGCCAGACCTGCCAACCGACGGGCTGGGCAATTTGTCCACGCCGGCGCTGAGCCTGGCGGACATCGAGCCGGCAGCGCCGAAGGTATTTGAGACGTTCGCATTTGACGTGCCTGCGCCGCCCTCCGCCGACACGGACTCCCGACTGCAGCTAGTGGATGACGAAACGCCGGAATTGCCTGCCCAGGCATTCAGTGTTGAGATCGACAGCTGGAAGTCCAGCGAGCGTCCCGCGCTTGCGCTGGTCGACAGCTTTGATGCGCCTGTCGCTCATGACGTTGCGCCTGCGCCGGTCAGGAACGGTCCGCCGCCGTTGCCGCCGATCGCGCCTTCGCAGGTCGAGGTGCCGGTTGCGCCACTGCCAGCGCCGCGTACGGGCGGACTGACGCTGGAGCTGGAAGCCCTGGACAACGCGCCTGCAGGTGCCGGTGCCAAGGGTGCGGTGGTGATCCTGGCGGGAATCGGCGGCCCCGACGCAGTGCGTCGCGTACTGAGCGGCCTGCCCTCGGGCACGCCGAAGCCGGTGCTGATCCAGCTGCGCCTGGATGGCGGGCGTTACGACAATTTGGTGCGCCAGATCGCCCGCATTTCAGAAATGCCGGTCCTGTTGGCGGACGCGGGTCAGAGTGCCGCAGCCGGGCATGTCTATGTGCTGCCCGATGAGATCGATGCCGATGTCACGGGTGAGGGCACGGTGCGCTTCGTGCAGGGGGCCGGGAATACTGGCGCGCTGTTGTCGCGGCTCCCCGCCAGTGACAGCGCGGTCTTGCTGTTGAGTGGTGCGGACGTGTCCGCGGTCGAGCCTGCCTTGCTGCTGGGCCGGCATGGCGCGTTCGTCGGCGGCCAGTCGCCGCAAGGCTGTTACGACCCTGCGGCCGTGCGCGAGCTGCAGTCGCTGGGCGGCAATGTCGCTACTCCGGAAGACCTCGCCGCCGAACTGTTCGGCCATCTCTACAGCTAAAGGTCCTCGCCATGATGCTTTCCAATGACGAACTGCGCGGGGTGCTGGTCCAGACTGCGGACGAGCGCCTGCTGCTGCCGAATACGACCGTGGCCGAGATGATGTCGCGCGTGCCGGTGGAGCCGTTGCCGGACGTGCCGGACTGGCTGGTGGGCCAGATCGCCTGGCAGGGTTTGTCCGTGCCCGTGCTGTCTTTCGCGCGCCTGGCCGGGCTTGGCCAGGACCCGGTCGGCGGCAATGCCAAGCTGCTGGTGCTCAAGGCGCTGGGCGGCAATCCGCGGCTGCCTTATTTCGCCTTGTTGACTCCGTCCTTCCCGCGCCTGGTGTCAGTGCCGCGCGATGGCCTGCTGGCCGATGCG
>JBEVNH010000128.1:0-6287 GCA_040508175.1 Pseudoxanthomonas sp. | reverse complement strand
GGCGGCGGCGCGGTGGCGCTGGGTGCAGGCAGCATCGCCAATGGCAGCAGCGGCGTGTCGGTGGGTGCCAATGCCGAATCCAATGGCTTCAACTCGGTCGCCATCGGCAGCATGGCGCTGGCCGACAGTCCCTTCGCCACGGCGGTCGGCGCGTTCGCCACGGCCAGCGGCTGGACCAGCTCGGCATTCGGCAACGGTGCGTTCGCGGCGGACTTGAATGCCACCGCGCTCGGCGCCGGCACGATGGCCGGTTACGGCGGCACCTCGGTCGGTAACGGCGCGTCCACCGCGTACTGGGTCTACGACGACAACACCGGCGAGCAGTACGTGGCCAGCACCTCCGGTACCGCCGTGGGCGACAACGCTACGGTTTCGGGCAACTACGGCACCGCGGTCGGTGGTTTCTCCGATGGGTCGGGCGCTTCGGCGAAAGCCGCCGGCACCAACAGCACGGCGATCGGCTCTGGCGCGTATGCCGGTTCGTACTGGGACAGCACGCTGGTGGGCGACGACACCACGGCGATGGGGTCCGAAGCGTGGGCCATCGGCGGCTCGGCCACGGCGCTGGGCTTCAACAGTTTTGCCCAGGCCGACAAATCGCTGGTGCTTGGTGCCAATGCATGGACCACGCCGGATGCGACCAATGCGGTGGCGCTGGGCGAAGGCGCGCTGGCCGATCGCGCCAACAGTGTCTCGGTGGGCGCCGCGCAGGCCTGGACCGACGCCGGCGGTGTCGAACACGCCGCCATCGATCGCCAGATCACCAACGTGGCCGCCGGCACCCAGGACACCGATGCGGTCAACAAGGGCCAGCTCGATACGGCCATCGCCACGGTCGGTGGCGACGTCGGCGAACTGGCGCGGAGCGCGGTGCGCTACGACGATGCCGACCGTCAGGATCGTGTCACGCTGGGTGGCGAAGACGGCACCACGCTGGCCAATGTCAAGGCCGGCACCAGGGCCGGCGACGCGGTCAATGTCGATCAGCTGGGTCAACTTGCAAAGGCGCTGGGCGGTGGTGCGGCCATCGGCGGCGACGGCATGTTGATCGCACCGCGCTATACGGTGCAGGGCCAGCTGTACGGCAGCGTCGGCGGTGCGTTCGGGGCGATCGACCAGCAGCTCTCGGGGATCGACGCGCGCCTGTCGTCGCTGGAAAAGGCCACCGTCGCGCCGCCCACCAGTGGTGGCGCCGGTGCCGGCGTGGGCACCGGTGAAGGCGTGGCCTCGGGCAACGGCAGCCATGCCAAGGATCCGACCGATACCGCGGTGGGCCAGGGCGCCCACGTCGCCGCCGACAGCGGCACCGCGCTGGGCAGCGGCTCCAGCGTGGCGGCCATTGCGCAGGGCGGCACGGCGGTCGGCGCCAACAGCAGCGTCGGCGCAACGGGCGCCACGGCCGTCGGCACCGGCGCGACGGCCACCGCCGACAACGCCACTGCGATCGGTGCGGGATCGGTCGCCGACCAGGCCAACACCGTATCGGTCGGCAGTGCCGGCAACGCGCGTCGCGTCACCAACGTCGCCGCCGGTACCGCGGCGACCGATGCAGCCAACGTTGGCCAGATGCAGTCCGGCGATGCGCAGTCGGTGGCCACGGCCAACGCCTACACCGATACCACCGCCACCAGGACGCTCAGCTCGGCCAACGGCTACACCGACCAGAAGATCGCCGCGTTCGACGATCGCTTCGACCAGCTGTCCAACGATGTCGGCCACAAGCTGGCCGCGCAGGACAAGCGCATCGACCGGATGGGCGCGATGGGCTCGGCGATGATGAACATGGCCATCAACGCGGCCAACGCGAAGAGCGCCAAGGGTCGCGTGGCCGCTGGCGCCGGCTGGCAGAACGGCGAGGCCGCGCTGTCGGTGGGCTACGCCAAGCAGATCGGCGAACGCGCGTCCTTCAGCATCGGTGGCGCCGTCAGCGGCGATGACACCTCGGCCGGCGTGGGCTTCGGCTTCGACCTGTAACGCCTCGATCGCCGCGCCGGCGCAACGCACGGCGCGGCCACTTTCTTTCGCACCTTCCTGCGGCAGGCGCGGCGGCGGCCGGCATGTCGTGCATCCCTCGAATCCGCCGCATCTTTTCCCGGAGATCGCAATGAAGAAACACATCCGTACGGCCTGCGCCAGCGCGCTGGCCACCGCCATCCTGGCGGCGATGGGGGCCTCGGCGCAGGCCCCGCTGATGGGCACCGGCGCCACGCCTGTGAAGCAGGCCACGGCCAAGCGCAAGGTGCTGTCGGTGCAGGCGCCGCAGGCCAAGGCGGTGGACCGTTTCATCGTGCGCTATGTCGATGGCAGTGCCACCGCGCGCAGCGCTTCGACCCAGCTGTCCAAGCTGGACGCCGCCGCCTCGGTGGCGATTACCCGCCTGGGCACGGCCAGCAAGGGCGTGGGCGCGGCGGTGAACTTCCAGTCGCTGCGCAAGCTGGGTACCGGCGCGCAGCTGGTGCGGGCCTCGCGCGCGCTGACCACGGCCGAAAGCGATGCATTCCTGGCGCAGCTGCGCAGCGATCCCGCAGTGAAATACGCGCAGGTCGATGGCTTCAAGCATCGCCTGGATATGACCCCGAACGACCCGCAGTTCGCCACGCTGCAGTGGGACTTCACCGATCCGTCCGCTGGCATCGGCGCGCCGGCCGCGTGGGACACCACCGCAGGCGAAGGCGTGGTGGTGGCGGTGCTGGACACCGGCTACCTGCCGCATCGCGACCTAGACGCCAACATCGTGGCCGGCTACGACATGATCAGCTACTACGGCCAGACCACCGAGGAGGGCCTGTATCCGGACGTGGCTGGCGACGGCGATGGCCGCGATGCGGATGCCAGCGATCCGGGCGACTGGACCGACAGCAGCATGAATGCGTGGTGCGGCGCGTCTTCTTCCAGCTCCTGGCACGGCACGCACGTGGCCGGCACGGTCGCGGCGATTGCCAACAACGGCCAGGACATCGCCGGCGTGGCCTATGGCGCGAAGGTGCAGCCGGTGCGCGTGCTCGGCCACTGCGGCGGCACCACGTCCGACATCGCCGATGGCATCGTCTGGGCCTCGGGCGGCCACGTCGATGGCCTGCCGGACAACACCAGCCCGGCCGAAGTGATCAACATGAGTCTGGGCGGCAGCGGCCAGTGCGCCGATGATCCGGTGACCCAGGGCGCCATCGCTGGCGCGATCTCGCGCGGCACCGTGGTCGTGGTCGCCGCCGGCAACGATGCCGATGATGCGCAGTACCATTCGCCGGCCAGCTGCAAGGGCGTGATCACCGTCGGCGCCACCGGCATCGGCGGCGAGCAGTCCTACTTCTCCAACTACGGCGCCAGCGTCACCCTCTCCGCGCCGGGCGGCGATGCCACCAGTGGCAGCGATCCGGACAACCGCTGGATCTGGTCGCTGGGCGATTCGGGCACCACCGTGCCCAAGCACGACAACGCCATCATCGGCATGATCGGCACCTCGCAGGCCAGTCCGCACGTGGCCGGCGCAGTCGCGTTGATGCAGGCCGCCGCGCTAGGTGCGGGCAAGCCGTTGCTGACGCCGGTGCAGGTCAAGCAGGTGCTGCGCGCCACGGCCAAGCCGTTCGTGGTGACCCCGTCGGTGAGCAAGCCGGCCGGCGCCGGCATCCTGGATGCAGCGGCCGCGGTCTACGCCGCCACCCAGGACATCAGCGACGACGCGTCAGAGGTGTTGGTCAACCGCGTGGCAATGACCGGCCAGACCGGCGCGGCTGGCGATGCGTTGCTGTACAAGATCGACGTGCCGGCCGGCACCAAGAGCCTCAACCTGCGCAGCTACGGCGGCAGCGGCGATGTCTCGCTGTACGTTTCCCACGATCTGGTGCCTACCACCACCGTGTACGAGCGCAAGTCGGCCAAGGCCGGCAACAGCGAAGCAGTCGTGGTGACGCGTCCCGCGGCGGGCACGTGGTACGTGCGCATGGTCGGCGAGGCGCCGTTCGCCAACGTCAGCGTGATGGCGGTCTACCAGTAAGCCACAAGCAATTTGCGCCGGCGCCAACGCGCCGGCGCGCATCGCGATAGCCCACGATCGTATGGAGACAAGCGACACAAGCTGCTTGCCGCACTGCGGCGGTTGCAAGGTGACGCAATGGGGCTTATTCCGGCCGCAGGCCGTCCAGTTCCGGATGCGCGCGATAGCTCATCAGTTCAAGCGAGAGCGAAACGCGGGTCTGCAGCAGTTCGCGGGCCAGCGCACCCACCGGTTCGAGTTGCCCGTCCAGCGTGGCGAAAGCGTGCAGGGTCACATCGGCCTGGCGCTTGAGGATCGCCTGCAGCATGTCCACGCCGAGCGCATCGACGATGTCCTCGCGATGGACCAGCTGCGCTGCCTGCGGCAGGTTGCTCATGCGGAAGGCCAAGATAATGTCAGCCGTCTCCACCGCGGCCTCGGGAGCATGCGTGGCATACACCAAGGCCTGCAGATCCTGGCAGGAATACTCGGCCAGCGCCGCATGCAGGATTTCGATCGGCATGCCTGCGAGCTGGCCATAGAGGCGGGCAAGAGGAGGCATTGGGCAAGCTCCGATGTGAT
This sequence comes from Pseudoxanthomonas sp., assembly GCA_040508175.1. Classification (GTDB taxonomy): domain Bacteria; phylum Pseudomonadota; class Gammaproteobacteria; order Xanthomonadales; family Xanthomonadaceae; genus Pseudoxanthomonas_A. Next base: position 1,732 of record JBEVNH010000128.1, on the reverse strand, counting down.
CCAGCGGCGGAAATTACGACAACGATCGTTACGCGATCATTCTGAGGATGTAGGGAATTCGCAAGATCCCTGTTCAGTCTCGCGGCAATAGCCCCTGCGCGTTGCGGATCGGCGGCGCGATGCGGCTAAGCGCAAGCTGATTCAGGAGCTTTTCCTCGTGTTTGGGCTTCCAGCCGCTGCTGCTGGACTGAAAGCACGGCGTGCACACCACGATGCCGTAGCGCTCGATGACCTGGCCCTGGTCAGAATCTGGCGAGAAATGCAGCTTTGTGTCGCAGCAGAAACAATCTGCGCTGAGCGATTGCGGATTCATGGCGTGTCCCCTGTGGCAACGTGGATCCTTCCATACCGTTGCGCACGGCACGTGCCAAGAATGCGTGCCGAAGTGTGACGTCGCCCGGGAAAACGGGATTTCCAGCCAATAGCGCGCCTGCTGGCGCCCAGCAAGCGGGCAGAAAAAAACGTGTTGCTCAGGGCGTGGACAGCGCCTTTAGCAGCGCGGCATTGAAGCGTGCCGGGTCCTGCACCTGCGGCGAGTGGCCCAGATCGTCGAACTCCACCAGTCTCGCCCCGGGGATCGCCGCGGCCGCGCGTTTGCCCAGCACCGGATAGTCGCCTAGCGTGGCACGGATGGCGGGCGGCGCCTTGCCCTTGCCGATCGCGGTGCGGTCCTTCAAGCCGATGAACAAGGTCGTGGGCACCACGATCCTCGGCAGCTCGTAGACCACCGGCTGGCTGTAAACCATGTCGTAGGTCAGCGCCTGGTCCCAGGCATTGGCCTGCTTGCCGGCGCCGGCGTACAGCCCGGCCTGCATCCGCGCCCAGCGTTCGAATGCGGGCTTCCAGGTGCCGGCGTAATACACATCCATCTGATACTGCTTGATGCTGTCGAAGCTGGTCTTGAGTTCACTCGCGTGCCACTGGTCCACGCTCTGGTAGGGCACCCCGACGGCCTTCCAGTCTTCCAGCCCGATCGGGTCGACCAGCGCAAGATGTCGCACCTGCTGCGGGAACATCAGCGCATAGCGGATGGCCAGCATGCCGCCCATCGAATGGCCGACGATCACCGGCTTGTCGATGCCCAGTGACTTCAACAGTGCGTGGGTGTTGTCGGCCAGGCCCGCCAGCGAAAACTGATAGTGCTGCGGCTTGGATGATTTGCAGAAACCCACCTGGTCCGGTGCGATCACCCGGTAGCCCGCCTTGGTCAACGCGACGATGGTGTCTACCCAGGTGGCCGCGCAGAAATTCTTGCCGTGCAGCAGCACCGCCGTCTGGCCGTTGGCCGTGCCCGTCGGCGCGACATCCAGGTACGCCATTTCCAGCGACTGCTGCTGCGAGGTAAAGGCGTAGGTCTTGACCGGATGCGGATAGTCGAAGCCCTCAAGGCGCGGCCCGTAGGCGGGCTGTTCGGCAAGTTGCGCAAGCGCTGGCAGGGCGAGCGTCGAGAGGGAAACAATGAGCAAGGCGCGCAACATGCAGGCATGCATCCATGACGGAGAGAGCTTCAACGCTAGCCCGTCGGCGGTCGCTTCAAGGTGACAATGCGTTCACCGCCGCGCATACGGGCGTGTTGCACGCACGCGCTAGAAACGCCGAGCACGCCTCAGCGACTGCCCAGCGCCCGCCGGCTGCTCAGGAACGCCTGCACCTGCTCGCGTGTCATCCGGTGCCCGTCGGCGCTGACCGCGTTGAAGTCCACGCCGTTGTCCCACAGCTGTGGCGCCGTCAG
>JBEVNH010000125.1:0-7217 GCA_040508175.1 Pseudoxanthomonas sp. | reverse complement strand
CCGCTGGCGTCGGCGCGCTGCTGGCACTGGTGGTGACCAATACCGAGTTGTCGGTGATCTCGATGATCGCGCTGGTGCTGTTGATCGGCATCGTGAAGAAGAACGCGATCATGATGATCGACTTCGCGCTGGTCGCGCAGCGCGAGCATGGCCTGAGCGCGCGTGAGGCCGCACGCGAAGCTTCGCTGGTGCGCTTCCGCCCGATCATGATGACCACGATGGTGGCGATCCTCGCCGCCGTGCCGATTGCGATCGGCCTGGGTGAAGGGTCCGAACTGCGGCGCCCCCTGGGCATCGCCTTGATCGGCGGACTGTTGATCTCGCAGAGCCTGACACTGCTCAGCACGCCGGCGCTTTACGTGATCTTCTCCTGCTTGCAGGAACGCTGGCGGGCGCGGCGTGAACGTCGCCGCCAGCGCAAGCTGGAGAAGCGTCGCCTGAAGGTGGTCACGGCGGCGCGCTGACGAGAGCCGCCAACGCGTGGGCGAGGCGCCGCCGCATGATGCGGCGGGGACGCCTCAGGAGTCGATCCGCTTGGCCAGTGCCTGCCCCAGTCGCACGGATGATTCGGCGTGCAGCTCCGGCGCCAGTTCGGCAACACCCGGTGGGATCAGCACGATCACGGTCGAGCCGTAGTTAAACCGGGCCATCTCTTCGAATCGCTTCAACGTGATGTGCTTGCCGCGCCAGTCCTTGCGGGTGATCTGCGTGGCGTATTCGGGGATCTCCACGCCGCTCCAGACGGTTTCCACCCCGGAGACCAGCATCGCGCCCACCATGACCGAGGCCATCGGCCCGAAGTCGGTATCGAAGTGGCACACCAGGCGCTCGTTGCGTGCAAACAGGCCGGACACGTTGGCCACCGCATCGGTGCCGACGCTGAAAAGGCGCCCCGGGATATGCACGGTCTCGCGCAACGTGCCGGTCCACGGCATGTGCACGCGGTGGTAATCGCGCGGTGACAGATACACCGTGGCGTAGCGGCCATGCTCGAAGGGGGCCGCCGCCGCATCGTCGCCTAGCAGCTGCGACGCGGTGAAGTGATGCCCCTTGGCCTGGAAGATGCGCCCGGCTTCGATCGGACCGCACTGGCTGATATGGCCATCGGCCGGCATCACCAAGGTGCGCGGATCGGCATGCGGCGTGCGCGCACCCTCGCGCAGGGCGCGGGTGAAGAAGGCATTGAACGTGGGATAGGCGGTTGGATCGGGCTGCGCGGCTTCCGCCAGGTTCACGTTGAAGCGGTCCACGACCAAGTCGATCAGGCGCTGCTTGATGGCCGGCGAAGTGGAATACGCCAGCCGCCGTGCTGCGGAGGACAGCAGCCGATGCGGCAGGGCGTAGGTCAGGGTAGTAAACAGACTCATTTGAGCGATGCCTCGGTCAGTTTCTGCAGATCGTTGGCGATCGCGGCGGGCTTGAAGGGGGGCGTGATGACGCCGGCGTAGCGCCCGTTGGGATCGAGCACGGCGATGTTGGCGGAGTGGTCGACCGCGTAGTCCTGCGGATTGCTGTCGAAGTGCTCGCCCTTGGCTTTCATGAAGACGAAACTGAGGGATTGGGCGAATTTTTCCAGCGATGGCAGATCGGCCGTGGCGGCCAGGGTGTCGGGGTGGAAGGCGTGGGCGTATTCGCCGGCGCGCATGGGGCTGTCGCGTTCGGGGTCCACCGACACGAACAGCACGCGTGGGCGCACCGAGTCGGGCAGGGGCTTCCACTGCGCCTGCGCCTGCGCCAGCTCGGCCAGGGTGGTGGGGCAGACATCCGGGCAGTAGGTGAAGCCCAGGAACACCAGCGTCCAATGGCCATTGAGCTCACCGGCCGTAAGCTGGGTGCCATCAGACTGCTGCAGCGCGAAGTCCGGCAGCGGCCGCGCCTGGGGGAACAACGTCACGCTGCTGGTGTCCGGCCAGGCCGAGGAGGGCTTGGGCTGAAAGAGCTTGCGGGCGGCCAGCAGGCCGAGGCCGGCGGCAATGGCCAGCAGCAGGATGATCCCGATGGTGCGGTTGAACATTTCGGTTTCCCGTGCAACGAGCGGACATGATAACGGGCCGGAGCTTTATACTTGGCCGCTGTCTCTTGATGTGCCCTGCCATGACTGCCGAAGCAGCCGCCGAACTCCACACCATCATCGACCTGATCCGCTACGGCGCCAGCCGCTTCAATGCGGCCGGGCTGACATTCGGCCACAGCTACGACAACGCGGTGGACGAGGCGACCTTCCTGGTGCTGCACACGCTGCACCTGCCGCCGGATATCGGGCCGGCCTACGGCGCCGCACGCGTGACCACACCCGAGAAGCTTCAGGTGTTGGCATTGTTCGAGCGCCGCGTAGGCGAGCGCGTGCCGGTGGCGTATCTGACTGGCGAAGCCTGGTTCGCGGGGTTGAGCTTCAAGAGCGACAAGCGCGCCCTGGTACCGCGCTCGCCGATCGCCGAACTGATCGAGTCCGGCTTCGAGCCGTGGCTGGCGGGTCGTGAGGTGCACCGCGCGCTGGATCTGTGCACGGGCTCGGGCTGCATTGCCATTGCCATGGGCCACTACAACCCGAACTGGGACGTCGATGGCGCCGATATCAGCGATGACGCGCTGGCATTGGCGGCCGAGAACAAGGCGCGCCTGCACGCCGATAACGTGACGCTGGTGAAGTCCAACCTGTTCGCTGGCCTGGAAGGCCGTCATTACGAGCTGATCGTCACCAATCCGCCGTACGTCACCAACGACGAGACCGACGCGCTGCCGCAGGAGTACGCCTACGAGCCGGAGCTGGGCTTGCGCGCCGGTGACGATGGCCTGGACCTTGTGTTGAAGATCCTGCGCGATGCGCCGCTGCACCTGTCCGAGGATGGCCTGCTGATCTGCGAGGTCGGTGAATCGGAGCAGCACCTGGTCAAGCTGCTGCCGGAGCTGGACCTGGCCTGGGTCGAGTTCAAGGTCGGGCAAATGGGAATCTTTGCGGTCGAGTGCCGCGAGCTGATCGCGCATCACGCGCGCATCACGGAGCTGGCGGCGCAACGTCCATGAGTTCCAACAGCTTCGGCAAGCTGCTGACGGTGACCACCTTCGGCGAATCCCACGGGCCGGCGATCGGCTGCGTGGTCGATGGCTGCCCGCCGGGGCTGGAACTCAGTGCGGAAGAATTCGCCCGCGATTTGCAACGTCGCGCCACCGGTAAGAGCCGGCACACCTCGGCGCGGCGCGAGGCCGACGAGATCGAGATCCTGTCCGGTGTCTATGAAGGTCGCACCACCGGCACGCCGATCGGCCTGCTGATCCGCAACACCGACCAGCGCAGCAAGGACTACACCAACATCGCGGCGCAGTTCCGCCCCGGGCACGCGGACTACAGCTATTGGCAGAAGTACGGCATCCGCGACCCGCGCGGCGGTGGGCGTTCGTCCGCGCGCGAGACCACCATGCGCGTAGCCGCTGGGGTGATTGCCAAGAAGTGGCTGGCGCAACGCCATGGCGTGACCGTGCGGGGCTTCCTGTCCCAGCTGGGTGAGATCAAGCCAGCGGGCTTTGACTGGAGCGCGGTGGAAGACAACCCGTTCTTCTGGCCGCATGCGGCGCAGGTCGAAGAGCTGGAAACCTACATGGATGCGCTGCGCAAGTCCGGCGATTCGGTCGGTGCGCGTGTGGATGTGGTCGCCGACAACGTGCCGCCGGGCTGGGGCGAGCCGATCTACGGCAAGCTCGACGGTGAGCTGGCTGCCGCGCTGATGAGCATCAACGCGGTCAAGGGTGTGGAGATTGGCGACGGCTTCGCCAGCGCCGTGCAGAAGGGCACCGAGCACCGTGACCTGATCACGCCACGGGGATTTGCCTCCAACCACGCCGGCGGCATCCTCGGCGGCATCGCCACGGGCCAGCCGATCACGACGTCCATGGTGCTCAAGCCCACGTCCAGCCTGCGCCTGCCCGGTGCCACGGTCGACGTGGCGGGCAACGTGGTGGATGTCATCACCACCGGTCGCCATGACCCGTGCGTGGGCATTCGTGCCACCCCGATCGCCGAGGCGATGGTCGCGCTCGTGCTGATGGACCAGGCCCTGCGCCATCGCGCGCAGTGTGGCGATGTCGGCGAGATCGCACCCCGTATCCCGGCACACCTCGATGGCTGAGTCGCGCGCCCGGGTGTGGGTCAGCCAGCCGTTCTTCGACGACATCGTCGAAGCGCTCGGCCGCCACGTCGACCTGGTCAAGGCACATGACATCCAGACCTATTCGGCCGATGACATCGCCAAGGCGCTGTCGGACTGCGATGGCGCGATGGTGTCGCTGGGCGAGCGCATCGGTGCGGCAGAGATCGCCGGCGCGCCGCGGCTGCGGGCCATCGCGAACGTCGGGGTCGGTTACAACAACTTGGACATCGACGCGCTGAGCAAGGCCTGCATCGTCGCCACCAATACGCCGGATGTGCTCACCGAAACCACGGCTGATCTTGGCTTCTCGCTGTTGATGGCGGCCGCGCGCCGCATCACCGAGTCCGAGCGCTGGCTGCGCGCGGGCCATTGGGGCCAGTGGTCGTTCAAGAACATGCTGGGCGCCGATCTGCATGGCAGCACGCTGGGCATCCTGGGTATGGGGCGCATCGGCCAGGGCATCGCCCGTCGTGGCGCGCTTGGCTTCGGCATGAAGGTCCTGTACCACAACCGGTCGCGCCTGCCGGCCGAGACCGAACGCGAGGTCCGCGCCGAGTACGTGGAGCTGGACACGCTGCTGTCGCAGGTGGATCACCTGGTGCTGGTGCTGCCGTATACGCCCGCCTCGCATCACATCATCGATGCCGCCGCGCTGGCGAAGATGAAGCCGACCGCCACGCTGGTGAACATCGCCCGTGGCGGCATCGTCGACGAAGTCGCGCTGGCCGACGCGCTGGCCCATGGCCGCCTGGCTGCTGCAGGCCTCGACGTGTACGAAGGCGAGCCCATCGTGCGCCCGGAGCTGCTGGCGCTGGACAACATCGTGCTGACGCCGCACATCGGCAGTGCCAGCCTGGCCACGCGCCGGGCGATGGTGCAGCTGGCCACCGACAACCTGATGGCCGCGCTGGGCTTCGGGCCCGATGCGGGCCACCCACTGACCGCGATCAATCTGCAAGCCGTCCATCAAGCCGGTCGCGCCGGCGGCGTGGGCAAGGGCGACACCGGCACGCCCAAAGCGGGCCCGGCAAAAGCCGACGGCAAACGTTAGGGAGCCTCTGCCGCAGTGCCCCGCGCGGAGGTTCCCCGAACCCGGCCTGCATTGCCTGCAATTCCCCTTTTCATTCTTTCGAAGACAAGACTCCCATGAGCAACAACGCTTCCCGTCGCTTCAACGTCGCCATCGTCGGTGCCACCGGTGCGGTCGGCGAGACCATGCTGTCCATCCTGGCCGAACGCGAGTTCCCCATCGGCCGCCTGTTCGCGCTGGCGTCCGAGCGCTCGGCCGGTGGCGAGGTCGATTACCGCGGCAGCAAGATCACCGTGCAGGACCTGGCCACGTTCGACCCATCGCAGGTCGATATTGCCCTGTTCTCGGCCGGTGGGGGCGTGTCCAAGGAATACGCCCCCAAGTTCGCGGCCGCCGGTGCGGTGGTAATCGACAATTCCTCGGCCTTCCGTTACGACGATGACGTGCCGCTGGTGGTGTCCGAGGTCAACCCACATGCGCTGAAGAACCGTCCGCGCGGCATCATCGCCAACCCGAACTGCTCGACCATGCAGCTGATGCCGGTCTTGGCGCCGATCCACAAGGAATACGGCATCGAGCGCGTCAACGTGACGACCTACCAGTCCGTGTCCGGTGGCGGCCGTTCGGCACTGGAAGAGCTGGGCAAGCAGACCGCGCAGATCATGAATTTCCAGGAGATCGATCCGCAGCGCTTCCCGGTGCAGATCGCGTTCAACCTGATCCCGCATATCGACGACTTCCAGCCCAATGGCTACACCAAGGAAGAAATGAAGCTGGTCTGGGAAACGCAGAAGATCCTGGAAGACAGCACCATCCTGGTGAACCCCACCGCGGTGCGCGTACCGGTGTTCTACGGCCACTCCGAGGCGGTCAACATCGAAACCAAGAAGAAGATCACGCCAGAACAAGCACGCGACCTGCTGGGTACCGCACCGGGCGTGGAAGTGGTCGACAAGCACGAGGCCGGCGGTTATCCGACCCCGGTGACCCATGCCTCGGGCAAGGACCCGGTGTTCGTGGGCCGCATCCGCGAGGACTTCTCGCACCCGCGCGCGTTGAACCTGTGGGTGGTGGCCGACAACATCCGCAAGGGCGCCGCGCTCAACGCCGTGCAGCTGGCAGAGCTGGTGGCGGCCGAGTTGGCGGGCTGAGGCGATAGGCTATAGTCCCCGGCGAGCAAGACGAGGGGACATGCCGACGATGCACGCAAGCCGCCATCCAGTGCTGCGCTGGTGCCTGGGCGTTGCGTTGGCTGCTGCCAGCGCCGGCGCCTGGGCCTTGGGCCTTGGCGAAATCCGCGTGCTGTCCCAGCCGGGGCAGCCGCTGGTTGCCGAGATCCCGGTCATTTCAAGCGACCCGTCCGAGTTGGAGCAGCTGCGCGCCGGCCTGGCCTCGCCGGTCGTGTTTGAACGTGTCGGACTGGAGCGTCCACGCGGGTTGGTCAGCGAACTGGACTTTGCCGTTGCCGTTGGCGGTGACGGCCGTCCCGTGATCCGCGTCACCAGCCGCAGCGCGGTGCAGCAGGCGTCGGTGAACTTCCTGGTGGAAGTGGACTGGGGGCAGGGCCGCTTGGTGCGCGAGTACTCGGCACTGGTCAATGCGCCGGGTGTCATGGCGGCCGAAGGCCAGCCGGTGATCAACGCGCCGACGCCTGTGCCGAGTGACGCCATCGTGCGCGCGCCTGAGGTCCCGGTGCCTGCACCGACGACGCAGACGCCGCCGGCAGAAACTGCCGCCGAAGCCGTTGCGCCGGCGCCGCAGCCGACGCGGTCCGCGGCCGTCCCCGCACAGGCGCAAACCCCGTCAACGGATGAAGTGCGCGTGGCGCGTGGGCAGACCCTGTCCCATGTCGCCCTGCGGCTCAATCCGGGCGGTGATCTTGACCAGACCATGGTGGCGCTGTTGCGCGCCAACCCGGAAGCCTTCATCAACGGCAACCTCAACCTGTTGCGGCAGGGCGCGGTGCTGCGCATGCCCAGCGATGACGCAGCTGCGATGCCGGCGGCGGAGGAAGCGGCGGCGATCGTGCGCCAGCACATGGC
>JBEVNH010000107.1:0-12759 GCA_040508175.1 Pseudoxanthomonas sp. | reverse complement strand
TTCGGCGGCATCAACCTGGAAGACATCAAGGCGCCGGAGTGCTTCATCGTCGAACGCGCGCTGCGCGAGAAGATGAACATCCCGGTGTTCCATGACGACCAGCACGGCACGGCGATCATCGTCGGCGCGGCGGTGCTCAACGCCATGATCGTGACCGGCAAGAAGATCGAAGAGGTCAAGCTGGCCACCACGGGCATGGGCGCGGCGGGCATCTCCTGCGTCAACATGCTGGTCTCGCTGGGCATGAAGCCGGAGAACATCCTGGCGCTGGACCGCGATGGCGTGATCCACACCGGTCGTACCGACCTGGACCCGGACAAGCAGCGCTACGCGCGCGATACCGACAAGCGCACCCTGGCCGAGATCGTCGATGGCGCGGACATCTTCCTGGGCCTGTCGGCCCCGGGCATCCTGACCGCCGAGATGGTCAAGTCGATGGCGCCGCAGCCCATCATCTTCGCCCTGGCCAACCCCAACCCGGAGATCATGCCCGAGGACGCCAAGGCCGCGCGCCCGGACGCCATCATCGGCACCGGCCGCTCTGACTACGCCAACCAGATCAACAACGTGCTGTGCTTCCCCTACCTGTTCCGCGGCGCGCTGGACTGCGGCGCCACGGGCATCAACGAGGACATGAAGGTCGCCTGCGTCAAGGCCATCGCCGCGCTGGCACGGCGCGAGGCCTCGGACCTGGGCGCGGCCTACGTGGGTGAGACTCCCAGCTTCGGCCCGGAATATCTGATTCCGCGTCCGCTGGACCCGCGCCTGCTGGTGGAGCTGTCCTCGGCCGTGGCCCAGGCGGCGATGGATTCGGGCATTGCCGAGCGTCCGATCCAGGACATGGCGGTGTATCGCGAGACGCTCAGCCAGTTCGTCTACCGCACCAGCCTGATGATGAAGCCGGTGTACGACCAGGCGCGTAGCGACCTCAAGCGGGTGGTGTACGCAGAAGGCGAGGAAGAAGTGGTGCTGCGCGCGGTGCAGACCGTGGTCGATGAAGGCGTGGCCTTCCCGATCCTGATCGGCCGTCCGGAGATCATCGAGCAGCGCATCGTGCGCATGGGCCTTCGCTTGACCGCTGGTGAGCATTACGAAGTCACCAACATCAATGACGATCCGCGCTTCAACGACTACTGGCAGACCTACCACGCGCTGACCGAGCGCAAGGGCGTGACGGTGGCGGCTGCCAAGAACCTGATGCGCTCGCGTCCGACCCTGATCGCCGCGGTGATGGTGGCGCGGGGCGAGGCCGATGCAATGGTGTCGGGCATCGTCGGCCGCTTCCACAAGAAGCTGGGCTACGCGCGCAGCGTGATCCCGCTGGAAAAGGGCGTGACCTCCACCTCGGCCATGACCGGCGTGATCAACCAGCAGGGCGCGTTCTTCTTCGTCGATACGCACGTGCAGGACGATCCGACTGCCGAGCAGCTGGCCGAGGCCACGCTGCAGGCGGCTTATCGCCTGAAGCTGTTCGGCATCGAGCCGAAAATCGCGCTGCTGTCGCACTCCAACTTCGGCAGCCACGACTCCAAGGATGCGTTGAAGATGCGTCGCGTGCGCGAACTGCTGCTGGAGCGCAAGCCGGAGTTGAACGTCGACGGCGAGATGCAGGGCGACACGGCATGGGACGAAACGCTGCGCCGCCAGCTGATGCCCAACAGCACGCTCAAGGGCCGGGCCAACCTGTTCGTGCTGCCCAATCTTGAGGCGGCCAACATCGCCTACAACCTGGTGCGCGTGTTCACCGAGGGCGTGGCGATCGGCCCGATCCTGATGGGCATCTCCAAGCCGGTGCATATCCTGACCACCAGCGCCACGCCGCGCCGCGTGCTCAACATGACCGCGATCGCAGCCGTCGATGCACAGATCCGCCAGCAGCTCGATGCGGAAAAGAATGGCCGCGGCAACCACGGTTGATCTTTGATGGGTTAAGAAAGCCCGGCCTCCGCCGGGCTTTCTTATGGGGGAATGGCCGGGTCTCTAGCGCTGCCGGGAAGCACGCGTGCCAGGCCACGCGCAGGCTCAACGGATGTCATCCGAAGACCGAATCAAAGCGGACTGGGTGAATGGAGTGCGCTCTTTCGGAATGGGTGACGCAGGCCTCCTATCACGTCTCTTCGCAACGTTGCTCTGGCTCCGCCATCGTCGACGAGGCAAGGCTGCAGGCAGTGTCTGGGCAACCACCTGCGCACGTAGCTTGATCGGCCATCATTTGGCAGATGAGTGCATCCTGCGGGTCCACCCACCGTGTCGGGCATGGGTGTGGGAATCTTTTCCGATCTGCCTGCACTGCGCGCGCGCGCCAGTCAGCAGCCAGGCCTTTCCCAGCGGCTTTATGGCGCAGCAGGACCGGCCGGCTTGAACGCTGGGCCTTTATCGCTTGCTCATTCCCGTCGATGCGGGAACGACGAAGGCCTTGCCTGTGCGCGGCGGTCAGGCGCTTGGCCGCGCGCCAGCGCGCTTCACTTCCGTCATCCCTTCGCCGGCTTGATGCCACCGCGTGCGGTCACGTACTGCGTCCATAACGTGGCCACGTCCTTGCCGGTGGCGCTGGTCCACAGCGCGGGCGTATAGGCACCCGTGCGCAATGCGCCGTCGAAGCGCTTCACGGCGCCAGGATGCTGGCCTTCGACCCACTTCAGGAAGGCGCCGCTGACCCGGTAGCCGGTGTCGTAGTGCTGCTTTTCCTTCACCTCGGTCGGCAGCTTCCAGCCGCCTGCGGCATTGTCGATGCCGTACTTGTCGCGCGCGTAGTCGGCGATGCCTTCCACCAGCCAGGTCGGCGCCTTGTCGTTGCCGTAGTCCGGATAGCCCTGGACGATATGCATGGCCTCATGCGTGACCAGGTCGGTGTCCCCGGGGTGCTTCACCAGCCAGGCCGGGTTGATGGTCATCTTGGCCCACGCGTCGCTGCCGACAAACGCAATGCCGTCGTAGGACGGATCGATGGTGATGAGGGCTTTATCGGGCGCGGCCGGATTGAAGTCGCGGCGTTCGGCCGCGTACGCGTGGAAGAAGGTCTTGAGGATGCGCTCGCGCATCGGCTTGTCCAAGGCATCGCTGGCGTCGCGGTAGGTCACGCTGACGCCGTTGTCGGTGCGCGTGATTTCGATGGCGGCAGCGCCGCCGGCCAGTGACAGGCCGACAGCAGACAGGGCAATGGCCAGCAGGGCGCGAGCAGACATCAGGGCGCCTTCAAGGGCACGGGCGTGTTGGGCGCCAGCAGCTCCACTTCGGCCAGCTGCATGCGGCCCCGCGCGGTGAAGCGCAGCCGGTACTGGTCGTAGCGTCCCGGCTTGGCGATGCGGAACGGACGCAACTGCAGGCTCCATTGGAAGTCCTCGGCCGTGCGCGTGTCGAGGATCTGCCAGCTGCCGTCACCGCGACGTGCTTCCAGCGTCCAACTGGCGCCTTCGATGGCGCGCTCGCCATTGGTCAGCGTGTAGAACACCGGCTGCTGCGGCGACGTCAGGGTGATGTCCACGCCGGCGGTCTTGCCCATCAGCGGCAGCGTGGTGCGGCCATCGTCATCCCGCAGGGCGGCCGCTTCACGGCCGTCATGCAGCGTCACCTTGGCCTGCGCATCGATCAGGTCGGCCAGCGGCTGTGGCGCCTTGCCCGCCGGCGTCAGCGACGGCGGTGCGTCTTCGACCCTGCTGCCCCACTTGGAAGGCTTGGGACCCATGACGAAGTCCAGCGTCGCCCCCTGGGCCAGGATGGCATGTGGAATCCAGGTCTTGGTCCAGGCCTTGCCGTTGACCTTGAGCGACTGCACGTAGACGTTCTCGGTCGTGTTGTTCTGTGCACGCACGACCAGCTGCTTGCCGCCGGGCAGCTTCAGCGAGGACTGCTTGAACAGCGGCGAGCCGATGACCCAGTCCGGCGAGCCCATGCGCAGCGGGTACAGGCCCATCGAGGCCAGCACGTACCACGCCGACATCTCGCCGTTGTCCTCATCGCCCGGATAGCCCTGGCCGATCTCGCTGCCCAGGTACAGGCGCGAAAGGATCTCACGGGTGCGCTGCTGGGTCTTCCATGGCTGGCCCGCGTAGAGATACATCCAGGCGATGTGATGCGAAGGCTGGTTGCTGTGCGCATACATGCCCATGCGCACGTCGCGGGCCTCGATCATCTCGTGGATGGTGCCTCCATAGGAGCCGGAGAACTCGGGCTTGGCGGTTTCCGGCGTGGAGAAGAACGTATCGAGCTTGGCCGCCAGCGCCTCGCGGCCGCCATACAGCGCGGCCAGGCCGTTGCCGTCGTGCGCAGCGGTGAAGGCGAAGGTCCAGCCGTTGGACTCGGTGTAGTCATGTCCCCACACGCGCGCGTCGTACTGCGCTGCCGGCACGCGCCACTGGCCCTGTGCGTCCTTGCCCTGGAAGAAGCCGGCCTGGGCGTCGAACAGGTTGGCGTAGTCGGCTGCGCGATGGGTGAAGTAGGCCGCTTCCTCGGTGTAGCGCTGGCGCTGCTTGGCGTCGCCGCCCTGCTTGGCCAGGCGCTGTGCCATCTCGGCGATGCCGAAATCGTTCAGTGCGCCCTCCAGCGTCCACGACATGCCTTCGTGCGTATCGGTGTCGGCATAGCCGCGGTACATCGAGGTGGCCATGCCCTTGCGGCCGACGTGGCGATCCGGCGGCACGACAGTGGCGTTCTTCAACGCCGCTTCGTAGGCCAGCGGCACGTCGAAGCCGGTGATGCCCTTGAGCCAGGCATCGGTGAAGGCCACGTCCGAGCTGGTGCCGACCATCAGGTCCGCGTAGCCGGGCGAGGACCAGCGTGCGACCCAGCCACCGGCGCGGTACTGCTCCAGGAAGCCATCGATCAGGCCGCCTGCGCTATCCGGGCTGAGCAGCGTGTAGGCCGGCCACGCCGTGCGGAAGGTGTCCCACAGGCCGTTGTTGACGAACACCTGGCCATCGCGGATGGGGGCGAAGCTGCGCACGGCGCTGCCGTCGGTGTTGTCGTCGGACCAGCTGTTCTGGCTGGCGTAGCGCCAGTCCGGCGCGGCCGCCGTGCCGACGTTTTCCGAGCCGGAGTTGGGATACAGGAACAGGCGATAGAGGTTGGAGTACAGCGTGATGCGCTGATCCTCGGTGGCGCCTTCCACGTCGACGCGGCCCAGCAATGCATCCCACTGCGCCTGCGCGCGTGCGGCGACGCTGTCGACCGTATCGCTGCGCTGCACTTCCAACGCCAGGTTGTGCTTGGCCTGTTCCAGCGAGATCAGCGAGGTGGCGATGCGCATGCCGACCTTGCGTGTGCCACCGGCGAACTTGACGTAGCCGGTGGGGCGGCCGGTGTCGATCATGCCGCTGCGCTGCCACGGCGCGTCGAAGCTGGCGTAGACGTACATGCGCGTGGCGCCGGTGGACAGGCCGCTGCGCACGTCGGTGTAACCGGACAGCGTCTGCGCCTTGGCATCCAGCGTCAGCCCGGCGCGGTCATCGACGTTGTCGAACAGCAGGTTGGCGTCGCCCTTTTCGGGGAAGGTGAATTCGAACACCGCCGCGTGGTCGGTCGGGGCCAGGGCCACGCCGACGCCGTTGTCGAAGCGCACGCGGTATTCCTGCGGGCGCGCCAGCTCGTCGGCGTGCGAGAAGGTGAACGCGCGCTTGGCGCGGTCGGCCTCGGGCACGCCGGTGTCCAGCGATGGCATCACCTGGAAGGTCTGGCGGTCACCCATCCACGGGCTGGGCTCATGGCTGAGCGAGAACGCCTGCAGTCGCGGCAGGTTGCTGGCGTCGTTCTTCTCGTTCCAGCTGTAGAGCCAGGAGAGCGAACTGGCATCGGTGGCCGGCGTCCAGAAATTGAAGCCGTGCGGCACCGCCGTGGCAGGAAAGTTGTTGCCGCGCGAGAACGCGCTGTTGGCCTGCGAGCCGCGCGTGGTCAGCACCCAGTCGGTGGGCGCGGTCCGCGACGCCACGGGCGCGTCGCCCAGGGTGACGTCATCGATCCAGCCCTTGGCGGTCGCACCGGATGGCGGTGCCAGCTGCAGCTCGATCGAGGTGACGCGCTTGCCACGTGCCGTGGCGAGGTCGCCCAGGCGCACGGCCTTGCGTGCCCACTGCTGGGGATAGAGCGACTTGGAATCGCCCTGTGCCTGGGCGCCGATGGCAAAGCCATGATGGTCGCGTGCGTCCAGCGTGGACAGCCGCGTGCCATCGTCGAAGACCAGATCCAGCGAGACATAGGTGGAGGCGACGGTGTCATCGCCCACGATCTCAGGCAGTACCAGCCACGACAGCGTGGTGTCCGCACCGATCACCGTGTCGACCTCGAACAGGCGCACGTTGCCGCCGCCGCCCTGGTATGCCAGCGCACGGCGGCCGGTATAGCCGGCCTTGTCCTTGGCCGTATACGGCTGTTCCGGGCCGTTGCCGACCTGCAGCGTGATGCCGCCGGCCGAGGCCTGCGCCAGGCGGGGCTGGCCGTCCTCGAAGGAGGACGTAAAGCCCGGCGACTGCGCCACGACAGGCGTAGCCAGGACAGCGAGCACGGCAATAGACAGGATGTCCCGCGCGCGGCGGGACAGCAGGGAACATGGCATCAGGCGGCTTCTCCAGTGCGACGGCGCGAGCGCTTGGCGGTGTTGCCGACAGGCACTTCCAGGGCGTGGGCGTAAGTGAGCGAGCTGTCGCGGGTGACCAGCGACACAGGCGAAATGGTGCGACGTGGCGGCAGGTCCGGCTTGCTGCCACGGGCCAGCACGAGCGCAGCGGCCTGGCGGCCGAGGACGCGCGCGCCCGTGGCCAGCGTGGTCAGTGCTGGCACCTGCGCGTGTGCTTCCGGAATGTCATCGAAGCCGGTCACGGCGAAATCGCGACCGGGCGTGATGTTGCGCGCACGCAGGCCCATCATCAGGCCCAGCGCCACGCCATCGTTGTAGGTGACCGCCGCAGTGGGCGCCGGATCCCGCGCGAACAGGGCTGCGGTCGCGGTGGCGGCCTGCATGCGGGTCGGCGCGCATTCGATCATCCAGCGTGGCTCCGGCGCGATGCCGGCATCGGCCAGAGCGGAGAGATAGCCTTGCACGCGTTGCTTGCACGAGCTGGAATCGCGGTGCCCGCCAAAAAAGGCAATGCGGGTATGGCCCTGCGCCAGCAGGTGCTCGGTGGCCATGCGCGCACCGGCCACGTTGTCCGCGCCCAGGTAATCCCATTTGGCATCGGGGACTTCGCGGTTGAACAACAGCAGCGGCGTATGCAGGCCGACCACCGGCTGCAGATCCGACACTTTGGTGCCTTCTGCAGGGGTCAGGATCACGCCGGCAGGGCCGTGCTCGATCAGCGACTGCAGCACGGCGCGCTGGCGCTCGACCGACTCGCCGCTGCTGCCCAGCAGCATCACGCAGCCGGCTTCGGCCAGCGCCTCGTCCACGCCCGCGGCGAACTCGGCGACGAAGGGATTGGACAGGTCGTTGATGACCAGCGCCACGCTGCTGGAGATCTTGCGCCGAAGGTTGGCAGCGCTGCGGTTGTACACGTAGCCTTGGCGGACGATTTCCGCCTCCACCCGTTTGCGGGTCGCAGCGGCCACCGCCGGACTTCCGCTGAGCACCAGCGACACCGTTGCCGAGGACACGCCGCAGGCGCTGGCGATATCGGCCAGTGTGATGCGTCGACGACGATGATCTGATTCCGTCATGCGCGTTGAAACGATTCAAGGCGGGCCTTGATCGTGCAGAAAATCTGGCGCGGTGGCAACACCTTCCGTATTCGCCGGGATCAAGCGGCCTGAGTTGGCTCCGGGGAAGGGCGTTTCGCAGTGCTGGAGGGCACATGACAGTCAGCCCACGGCGGCATTGCATTTGTCTGACAAGCTAGGTTAAAACGATTTAAAGCGGTTGCTGGGTGCGTGTCGACGTCCGGGCGCCGAAGCGGTGCGTCGATCCACGTGGTGTGCGGCAGGACCGTTGCCGGGCCTTGCCTACGCTGCATTTCACGCCTGCCATGG
Organism: Pseudoxanthomonas sp.; assembly: GCA_040508175.1. Taxonomy (GTDB): domain Bacteria; phylum Pseudomonadota; class Gammaproteobacteria; order Xanthomonadales; family Xanthomonadaceae; genus Pseudoxanthomonas_A. The sequence goes on along the minus strand of JBEVNH010000107.1, from coordinate 4,806 downwards.
ATGTGGTCTCGCGACGTCCATTTCCTTTCGCGTCATCGCGTCAGCGCACATGTTGACTGCCCTGCGAAGCGTGTCCATTTCGCGCAGGCGCTTGCTGCAATGCACCACAGGTTGTCCAAACACGCCAACGATGGCAACGACAGTCTCCGATCCGAGGCGGGCCGCGCATTGGCGACAGCAGGCCAGCTGTATCGCCTCGAAGCCTCCTGGAACAGCTGGCGGCAAGTCAGTCGTGTGCCCCGAGTCGCGCGATCCGACGGTACTCCTGCCGTATCGTCACGCGTTGTCTCCGGACCAGCCACCAGGTTCCGGCCATCCAGGCGAGGGCCCAGGCCGCGAGGCGAAGGGCGGCCTCCTGCCACGCGGTCGTGCCGATCAGGTAACAGGTGATCACGCTGACCAGGGCGTAGCTGCTCAGCGCGCGGGCCGCCACGCTGGCCAGCTTCAGATGTCGCAGCCTGTTGCGCAGCTGCAGCTTCCGGAGAAAGGCGTAGACCGCCACTGGTTCCTGAGCGGCAACGCGCCGATCGGCCCGCTGCCGCAGAAGAATGGTCCAAGTGGCGACAAGGAACACCGAGAAGAACGGGATGAGCAGCCATTGGCCAGGTGACAGTCGGCCGTCGGCCACGGGCCATGTGAGCAGTACGATGCCGGCAACGGTTAATGCGACTTCGGCAGTGCGGCGCACCTTCTCGACGCGGTCGTGTCGCTGGACCTTCCTGGCCATCTCATCGGCAAGACCCGACGGGGGCTGCTGTCGTTGCCAGAGCGCGCGGAGGGTGTCGTCATTGATGTCCATCGTGGATCTCCTGGAGTGCCTTGCGGGCCCTGTGCGCCCGCACGCCGACATTCTCCGTGCTGATGCCGAGCATCTCGGCGATCTCCTTGTAGTCGAAGCCTTCCAGTTGCAGCAGGAGGACCTGCCGCTGGGGCAGCGGAATCAGCCGTAGCGCGTCAAGAAGCCATCGCGCGTTGGCTTCGCCAGCGTCGGACGAGGTATCGGCGATGGATTCCATGGTCGCTTGGTCAAGGTGTGAACGGTCTGGTATGCGCACGGCCTGCCGGACATGGCTGGCGCCGAGGTTGTGGGCGATGCGCAGCATGTAGGCCGGGAGCAGGGCTGGATCACGCAGCCGCGGCAGGCCTTGCCAGACAGCGAGCAGCACTTCCTGGACAAGGTCTTCCTGCCTGCCCGGGTCACGCTCATAGGCGCGCACTGCCCGCCACACGCGCGGCAGTTGGAGTTGGATGTCGGGCCACGTCGGGTGGATCAGGGGGGCGTCTCCAATCGGTACATGACCACAGTCGCTTGGAGATGGCGATTTCTTACACGCAGCTCTTTGTTTTTTGAACTGTAAGAAATCCGCGCCTTGCGCGGACTACCCAGGGCACTGGCAGGTTCAACGCGACCAAGCGCCAGTGAACATCACGGACTGGGAGATGACAATGAAAGAGAAGAGTGGCGGACGGGCTGCAGTACGCAGTCTTTTGCAGGCAAGAAAGGGAATACTCGCCATAAGCGGTGCCGTCTGCCTGGCAGCGTGGAGTGCATTCCTGATCTCGATGGCGATCGGCGCCGGAACCGCGGCGCAAATTGCCGTGCTGAGCGTGGCGCTCATCGTGACCGAGGTGGGGTTCTGGGTCGCGTCCGCATTGTTGGGCATGACGGTCATCCAACTGCGCCGGAAACTGCTGGCCAAGTTCCTGCCAAGGGGGCGCGGCGATGCAGCGTGAGATCAGGCAGGCTTTGATCGTGCTCCTTGCCTGTGCATCCATGGCGGGTTGCAAGTCGGTGACCGCAGCGCGTGTCGTACCGACCGGTGTGCTGTATCACGGCTTCTCGCTGCTTGATCCCGATGCTCAGCGCGTGGTGGAGGATGCCTACGTTCTGGTCCACAACGGCGGGATCGTGGCGGTTGGTGCCGGTGCGTGGAAGGGCCCGCCGCCGGAGCGTTCCGTCGACATGGCGGGCCACTATGCCTTGCCAGGCCTCATCGATGGACATGCCCACATCACCTCGGGCCCCCACCGCGTCGAGGTGGTCGACGGCGCACCGCGCATCAGCATTCCGAGCGTGGATGCGATCACCCGACACAACGCCGCCGTCGCGCTCGCCTTCGGTGTCACCACGGTTCGCAACCCCGGTGGTGATCCTGCGGCGAACGCCCATTACGACCAGCAGGTCCGGAGTGGCGCATGGTTGGGCCCCGAGGCACTCCATGCCGGTGCTGTCATCCAGCCTCCACCCTTCGGCGGTACCGCATTCGCGTATCCCCGCTCGGAACCGCAATGGGAGGCGGAAGCCAGGCGCCAGGCGGACATGGGCATGCGCTACTTCAAGCTCTACAGCGGACTGGACGCCGATGAACTCGGACGGGGTATCCGTGCTGCGCACCGGAATGGCCTCAAGGCGATCGCACACCTGGATGCCATCAGCTGGACACAGGCGGCGCAGCTGGGCATCGACGGCCTGGAACACACGTTGCCCACCAGCGCCGACCTGCTCGAGCCTCCGCAGCGCGCCATCTACCTCGCAGAGCGTCAAGCAGATGCCCGGTATCTTTTCCGCTGGTTCGAACTGGCGGAGTTCGACGGCCCGCACATCCAGGAGATGCTCGCAGAACTGGCCCAGCGCCGCGTGGTCGTGAGCACAACGCTCGGCGTCAATGCGTTGGCCTACAACAGTGACCGACTGGAGAGCGTGCTTCCGCCCGAGGACCGGGCCTACTTCCATCCGGATAACCTCGAAGCGCTCCTGTCCTTTCTGCCGCGCATGGGCGAGGAAGACCATCGGCGTGCCCGGGACGTGATGCCCAAGGTGCTTGAGCTTGCGCGGAGGTTGCATGTTGCAGGCGTGCCCCTGCTGATCGGAACCGACGGGAACGGCGGAGGGCCGGCGTACAGCCATGAATTGCAACTGCACATACAGGCCGGTCTCAGTCCTTGGGATGTGCTTCGGCTGGCGACCTCGGGGGCCGCGGATGCGCTTGGCATGGGCGACCGTACCGGCCGCATCGCGGAAGGCATGGAGGCTGACATGGTCTTCTTCGGGAGCAACCCGCTTGGCGATCCAGGCAGCCTGCGCGCCCCCAAACTCGTGCTCACCGATGGGAAGGCCGGAACCCCCGAGGACATTCTTGGCACGGTGGATTGGGCATCGCGCGGGCAGAGCCGCCTGCACCAGTAAACCTTCCATCTGGCATCCCTGGCCTGTCGCCGGTGCGCGCGCCGGCGGCATCCGCCGATGCTCATCTCACGCGATCATCGCTGACGCAGCACCCGACGATGACGATGACGCAGGGTGCCGGTATCCCGCTCGCGGCTGCCGCGTGAGCCTACGCAGCCGGCGCCGCAGTACCGGCCGCAGGAGGTCGACATCAGGCTGCCGGGCAGGTCGCCTGTACGAAGTGCGCTACGCGTCTGCAGCTTGAGCTCAGTGAAACCAGGGCCGCATCGCTGGAGCGCCGCGTGGCCTCGCCCTGGCCGCGGCTGCCTGTATCCGAAGGCGACAGCGCCACCAGGTTGCGCCGCGCGCGATACCGCCAGCGGCCGCGACGCGTGCCTGGAAGTGACCTTTACATCCAGCAGAAGCCCTGGGTCGCAAGCAGCAAGCGTATCGCCATCGTCCGCGATGGCGATGCCTTACAACCATGCGGGTCGCGCGCCTGAGCTCTTGATGTCGCGACGCCGGGGCGCGCTGCGCGGCGGCTGTACTTAAGGCAGTTGCGATGCGGCCTTACTCGACCGTCGCTTCCTTCGCCAGCCGATACAGGAACTCCTGGCCTTCATAGAACGACTGCACCGGCACGCGTTCGTTCATGCCGTGCGCGCCGCTTTCCGGGCCGTAGAACAGGCCGGACACGCCGTAGGCCGGCACGCCTTTCTCGCGGAACGGTGAGCTGTCGGTGGCGCCGGTGCTCATGGTCGGAATCACCGGGACGCCCTTCCACATCTGCTGTGTCACGCGGTCGATGGTGGCCAGCACCGCGCCATCGATGGGCGAGGCCGGGCTGGCGGCGCGCTCCTCGTCGATGGTGACCGTGACCTTGGCACCAGCGGTGGCCTGGGTGATCAGGCCGAGCACGGCCTTGGCGTCTTCATCGGGCACCAGGCGGCAATTGACCGTGGCCTCGGCGCGCTGCGGCAAGGCGTTCTGCGCGTGGCCGCCCTTGATCATCGTCGGCACGCAGGCCGAGCGGATCATGGCGTTGAGCGCCGGGTCCTGCTCCAGCACTTTCAGCGCCGCGGCATCGGCCGGGTTGGCCGCCAGCGCGGCCATCGCCTTGCCGGTTTCGCCGCCGCGGCCATCGGCCGAGCGCTTGAGGTATTCGGTGGTCACCGCGTTGAGCTTTACCGGCAGCAGCGTCGGGGTGATGCCCTGCAGGGCTTTGCCCAGTTCGACGATGGCGTTGTCCGGGCGTGGGCGTGAACTGTGCCCGCCGGCATTGGTGGCGACGATGGTGTAGTTCTGGAACTTCTTCTCCGCCGCCTGCACGGTGTTGGCCATGCGCCGGCCGGTTTCGTCCAGTTGGCCGCCGCCGCCTTCGTTGAACACGAAGGCCGCCTCCAGCAGCTGCGGATGCTTGTCCAGCAGGTAGCGCACGCCGTTGAAGTCGCCGCCCTCCTCGTCGGTGGTCAGGGCCACCACGATGCTGCGGCGGGGCACGTAGCCCTCCTGCTTCATGCGGATCAGGTTGGCGACATAGATCGCCGCTTCGTCCTTGTCATCGGCCACGCCACGGCCGAAGAAGCCGCCATCCTTCTCGATCAGTTCGAACGGCGGCAGCGTCCAGTCCTTGGCATCGG
>JBEVNH010000058.1:0-14142 GCA_040508175.1 Pseudoxanthomonas sp. | reverse complement strand
CGCCAACGCTGCAGCCGTCAACGGCTTGAGTTGCTGGAAGACAGTATGGAAAGACGCATGGCGCGATTGTTCCTTTGTCGCGTTGTCTTCGCGCTTGGGATTGGCCATCCAGCGCACCGCGGCGCCTCCAGCGCAGGGACGACGTGCCGCTTGTGCTGAGCGTGGACAAAGTGTTCGCTGCCTTGGCGCAAATGGAGGGCATCGCCGCCTTGATGGCCGCCCCATTGATCAGCAAAGGCTGCAGTCGCTGCGTGCATGACGCTCAACGTCAAAGCGGCGGACATGCAGGCCGGCATGAGCTGTGGTGCAGCCAGCCTTCGGTGTCGCGCTGCATATCGCTCTGCCGGTCTTTCGTCATCGCATCCTCCTGCGTGCTCGTATGATCGTCGGACCGCCGCACTGCGCTTGGGAGAAAAATGACCTACGTCGATTATTTCTTCAATCTTCGCCACTTGCGAGAAGTTCCGAGAGCCGATCAGGGGTTCCCTCCATCCTGTTGAGGCGCGGGTATCGCAGGCCTCCCCGATAGCTCAACTCAGCGCTCGATTGGACGCCCTCCATTTCATAGTCAATGGACAAAGGGCGTTCGTTGGATGCGTTGATACTTGACCGTAGATGCTCCAGGGAAAATTTCGAACCGTTAACGGCCACCAGCTTGACCCCCGGCGCAAGACCCGCCTTGTCGGCAGCGGAATCCCACGCAACGGAGCGGACGATGCCCTCCTGCGTCACGATCATTCCGACGGAATAGGTCAGATCACTTGCACCAAGCTCCTCCTCGTGCTGGCGAAAGGTCTCGCTGGGATGGGGATCGAACGCAAGCGACCAGCCTGCCTTCGCAAGCCCGTCCAAGACCACCGCGTCATGTGCATCAAGACGCGCATTGAGATGGGACGACCAGTCCAATGGCAGCACGCGATTCAATGCTTTGCAGACATCATCGAAACCATAGGTAGTGACGCGCGCGGACGCATCAAAAGAAAAAAACTGGCGCGCAAAGTCATCCAAGCTCAAGCGTCCTTTGGAGCGCTGACGTAGCGTCATATCGATCTCAAGCCATAGCAGGACGCCCTCGGTGTAGTAATCCTTCCTGCGCTGCCATTGGGGCCAGACGTTCGAGCGGCTCGACACATACAGCGGATCGTTGACGGTGTCGCGCAGGGGCTTCCACGCACGCCCGTTTGCAGCCTGTACCTGCGCTGCGTCGAGTGCGAGCCTGTCCAGCGTCTCCTGACGGCCACGGAGACCGCTCCTGGCTGCCAAGACCCGACCCCAGAACTCGGTTTGCCCCTCGTAGACCCAAAGCAGGCTGTTGCGTATCGCCACGTTGGGTGTCGGTGTCCACTGCCCGGCTGGCACGCGTGCACGCCCGTTCCATGCGTGTACGTGCTCGTGCGCGATCAGGTCGAGATTATTGAGCTGGTGTGACGGGTCACGGAAGAAATCCGCGGGCAGGTTGATCTCGGCAGATTCGGCATGCTCGCTGCCTCCGGTTGGGAACGCATCACTCAGCACCACCATCGCATCGAAGTGACGATATGGCGCAGCACCGAACACCGCATGGGTTTCCTTGATCAGGCGCCGCAGCCCAACAAGATCATGTTCGGTGAGACGCAGTGCGTCCTCAGTGTCAGCCAACAGGCTCAGTCGCAAGGGCGGCTCCCCCGGCAGACCGAGCCCGAACGAACGCACATGCCGTGCCGCGATCACCGGGGCATCCATCAGCATGTCCAGCGAGGTGCTGATGAAGTTGCCCTCTGCTGCATCATCGAGCTGCAGCGAGGACACCACCTGTAGGCCTTGCGGTAAACGAAGGCGCGCCTGGACCGCAATATTTCTCGCGAACCAGCCCGCGGGATAGAGCAGCATCCGCTGCCACTGCACGACCACCATGTCCGGACGCATGAGTGCATCGCCGGTCCGCGTGATGTACTGGAACTCGACGTCGACGCGCTCCGCGCCACTCGGCACATCGACATGGAACGCATGCATGTCCAGCTCATCGCGCCGCCACTCCAGGCGCTGCGATCCAGCGCGCACCACCAATCCTGCAAGATTCGCCGCAGACAGCGTGCGCGCATGGCTGGAGGGCTCCCACTCAGGATAGAGCAAGGTCAGCCGGCCGGGCGCCTGTACCGGTATGGTCTCCTTGATGCGAAACATCCGGCGCTTGATGTCGCGGGCATCGACTTCGAGCTTGATCGCGCCATTGAACGCCCGATCCTGGGGCGGCGCGACGCGCGATTCGTAGGGCAAGGGTTGCGGTGCTTGGTTCATCACCTCCCCTGCCGACAACATCCCGTTCGCCAACAGGCTGCCCAGCGTCAGCACGATCCAGTACACAGCGCTGCTGCGATTGCCGCTTCTCACATGTCGCCTTCAGATCGCGCCGGCCATCCGGCAAGCGGAGGCTAGCGACAAATTGGACATATTGTCAATGCTAGACAATATGGAAACGCCACCGCGATGGGGGTACGCTTCTCAGGCTGCCCCACAACGACGATTCCAGGATGCCCAAGACGCGTACCGCCGCCCCACTGCTTGCACCGTATTTCGCGGTTGCTGATGCGATCGCCACGCTCTTCAAGCCGCACGTCGAGGTGGTCTTGCACGACCTGCGGACGATGAAAATCGCCCATATCGCCAACCCGATCACCAAACGAAAATCGGGCGATAGCTCCAGCATGGATCGCTTTCCGGAAGAGACACTGGAGCAGCCGGTCATCGGGCCCTATCGAAAGACCGGCCCCGACGGACGCAACATGCGCTCAGTGACCGCGGTGCTGCGCGACGAGCAGGCACACGTGCATGGCATGTTGTGCATCAACTTCGATGTGTCGATGCTAGAGCGGGTGCAGGACAGCCTGGGGGCATTCGCGTTCCTGCCGGCTTCGCCCGAGCCACAGACGTTTTTCCATGACAGCTGGCGTCAGGCGTTGGAACAGATTGTCTGTCTTCATGAAACCGCCACAGGCATGTCGGCGATGGCGCTCGACGCCTCGGGTCGTCGGGCGCTGATCATGCAGATCCGAGACGCCCGGATTCTGGACATCCGCAATGCAGCCCCAGCGGTGGCGAGCCGTCTCGGTATTTCTCGGGCGTCGCTCTACAAATATCTCAAAGACATCCGCGGCTAAGATCGCCCGACACTCAGCCGCAGGCCTCGGCCGGGAAGGCGGGCCGGATGCAAGCACCGGACGTTGATGATCAAGCGGTAATCCCGACGTGATCCCCAGCACTTGATGACGAACTCCCATGCCGTTCCGACAGCGCTTGGTTGCCATGGCATGAGGTCCCGTTTGGCGCAAGCCGCTGCTACAGGAGATCCACATGCGCATCAGCGGCTATTCGACCCGCGACCGGGTGGAGGGCCGTCATATGGGTAGACCTCACGCGCTGCCAACACGAAGAAGGCCGCTTTCGCGGCCTAAGTCGTTAATTCGATTGGAGGCCTGGGTCGGAATCGAACCGGCGTACGCGGATTTGCAGTCCGCTACATGACCACTCTGCCACCAGGCCGGTGACGCGCGGTTGGTCTTCCGACCTTCCGACAAAACAAAACCCCAAGAAGGGGTTTCATCTCCATGTTCGACGCAGCCCGCCTTCAAACATGTCTTGAAACTTGGAGCGGGATAAGAGACTCGAACTCTCGACCTCAACCTTGGCAAGGTTGCGCTCTACCAACTGAGCTAATCCCGCGAGAGAGGCGAAATTGTAGCGTCCTTTTTCCCACTGTCAACGGCTGCTCGCTCATCTTCACGCAAGCTGGGCCAGGCCGCCCGCAGATACTGCAGTCCAGACCACAACGTCAGGATCGCAGCGAGCGCCAGCAGCCAATCGCCGAGATGAAACACCGGCGAGCCCATCCAGATATCGCTGCGCTCACGCCCCGGCGGGGTGACCGAATACAGCAGGCATCCCAGTGCCACCATCTGCACGATAGTCTTGATCTTGCCGATGGACGCCACGCCGACCTTTGCACGCTGGCCGATCTCGGCCATCCATTCGCGCAGCGCGGACACAGCGATCTCACGCCCGATGATCACCGAGGCCCAGAACGCCATCCAGGCGGTGTGCTGCCCCTGCACGATCAACACCAATGAGACGGCCACCATGAGTTTGTCGGCGACCGGGTCAAGAAAGGCGCCGAAGGCGGAAAACAGCTCGTATTTTCGAGCGATCCAGCCATCCAATGCGTCGGTCACGGCGGCCACGATGAAAATGATCACCGAAGCGAGATTGGCCCACCAGTAAGGCAGATAAAAAATCACGACCAGCACCGGGATCAATACGATCCGCAGCAGGGTCAGCCACGTGGGTATCGTCAACTTCATGGCCACAGCTTAACCGCTGCCGCGTTCATCCGTCGTCGGCGGGGTCACAAGTCCGTGGAGACTGGCGTAGATGCGCGCGGCCAGGGCCTCACTTACGCCTTCCACCCGAGCGATCTCATCGGCGCCCGCCGCCTTGAGGCCGCCCAGGCCGCCAAAATGTTTGAGCAAGCTGGCCCGGCGACGAGGCCCGATGCCCTGGATGTCCTCCAGCTTGCTGGTCATGCGCGCCTTCTGGCGCTTGCCACGATGACCGGTGATGGCGAACCGGTGCGCCTCGTCGCGGACCTGCTGGACCAGTTGCAGCCCCGGCGAGGCCGCGCCAGGCCGCAGCTCACGCCCATCGGGCAGCACCAGGGTCTCGTGACCGGCACGGCGCTCCACGCCCTTGGCCACGCCCACCAGGACGACGCCATCCACGCCCAGGTCGGCCAGCACCGAGGTGGCCTGCGCCAGCTGGCCGGCACCGCCATCGATCAGCAGCACGTCAGGCAGCACGCCGCCCTCCTCCACCGCGCGCCGGAAGCGGCGTTCCACCGCCTGCCGCATCGCCGCGTAGTCATCGCCCGGCTCGATGCCGGTGATGTTGTAGCGGCGGTATTGCGAGCGCACGGCACCTTCCTCGTTGAACACCACGCACGAGGCCACGGTCGCCTCGCCCATGGTGTGGCTGATATCGAAACACTCGATGCGCTTGGCGGGCTCGGCCAGCTCCAGCATCTTCTGCAGGTCCTCACTGCGCGCCTGCTGCGCGCTGCGACTGGACAACTCGCTGGCCAAGGTAACCTCGGCATTGCGACGCGCGAGATCCAGATAGCCGGCACGCTCACCGCGCACGCTCCACTTCAGCTGCACGCGTCTTCCACCGGAGGAGGACAGCGCTTCTTCGAGCAGCTCGGCGTCGGGAATTTCACGGTCCAGCACGATCTCGCGCGGCGGCGGCTGCTCTGCGTAGTACTGCGAAACGAAGGCACCCAGCACTTCCTCGGCGCTGTCCTCGCCATTGGTGCGCGGATAGAAGGCGCGCGTGCCGAGATTGCGGCCATCGCGGAAGGCCAGCAGCAGCACACAGGCCTGGCTGCCCTGCATTGCGCAGGCCAGCACGTCCAGGTTGGCCGCATGACCATCGACGTACTGACGCGCCTGCAGGCTGCGCAGGGAGGTCAGCAGGTCACGCAGGCGTGCGGCTTCCTCGAACTGCAGCTGCTCGGCGGCCTTCTCCATTTCACCGGTGAGCTCATGGCTCAGCTCATCGCTGCGCCCTTCCAGGAACAACCCGGCGCGATGCACGGACTGGTCGTAATCTGACCGGCCCACCAGCGCGACGCAGGGCGCACTGCAGCGACCGATCTGATACTGCAGGCACGGGCGCGAGCGATTCCGGAAGACGCTGTCCTCGCAGTTGCGCAGCTTGAACAGCTTCTGCATGAGGTTGAGCGTGTCGCGCACCGCACCGGCGCTGGCATACGGCCCGTAATAGCGACCGGGCACGGCACGCGGCCCCCGGTGCATCGCAATGCGCGGCCAGTCCTCGCGCGTGACAAGCACATAGGGATAACTCTTGTCGTCGCGCAGGGACACGTTGTAGCGCGGCGACAGCGATTTGATCAGCTGGTTCTCCAGCAGCAGCGCTTCGGCTTCGGTGCGGGTGATCGTCACGTCCATGCGCACGATCTGCGCCACCATCGACTGGATGCGGGGCGACTTGGGCGTGTTGTTGAAGTAGCTGCCGACGCGATTGCGCAGGGCGCGCGCCTTGCCGACATACAGCAGCGCATCGTCCACGCCGTACATGCGATACACGCCGGGCGCCGTGCTCAGCGCGGCGGCGAAGGCCTTTCCATCGAATGTCTGCACGGCCTTGCGGGTCATTCGTCGATGGCGACGTGACTCAACTCGCCCGTGGCCGGATCGAAACACACCACGGCATGCGCATCGGTCTCGGCGACCCACACCTTGCCCGCCGCCAACGCCAGCCCGGCCGGTCCTTTGAGGCGACGCGCCATGGACACGGTGGCCAGCATGCCACCGCCCAGGCGCAGCGTGCGCAGGCAGCCGTTGCCGGTATCGGCAATCCAGAGCAGCGGCGCGTCAGGGCTCAAGGCCAAAGCCTGCGGTGACTGCAGCGAAGCCTGCTCGCGTGGTCCATCGGTATCGCCAAAGGTCCAGGCGTCGCGCCCGACCAGCGTCTGCACCACGCCATTGCGCAGCTGCATCGAACGGATGGCCGAACCGGACGCGTCGGCCACGTACAAGGTCTGCTGCACCACCGCCACCGAGGCCGGCTGTGCGAACGCGGCCATCATGCCGCTGCCGTCGCGCACATCCAGCTGGCCGGAGCCGGCCTGGCACTTCAACTCGTGCCGGCCCGGGTCGTAGCTCCACAGGCGGTTGTCGCCGGCCATTGCCAGGTGCAATGCCGTGTCGGTGGCCACGATCCCCAGCGGCTGCGACAGCGATATCGCGCGCGGGTCGGTCACCGGCCCTTCGATCGGCAGGCCTTCGCGACCGTTTCCAACCAGCGTATCCACCTGGCCGCTGCGCAGGTTGATCCGACGCAACGCATGGTTGCCGGTATCGGCCACGTAGAGGAACTCGCGCATCAGCGCCAAACCATGCGGACGGCGGAAGGCGGCATGTTCGGCCTCGCCGTCCATCAGATCGCCCGCGCCCGAGCCGAACTGGCGCAGGACGCGTCCGGCATGGGTGCACTCCAGCACGCGATGATGGCCGGTATCGGCGACGTACAGGCGCTCCGCGTTGGCCGCCAGCCCGGTGGGGAACGCCAGCGGCAGGCGCGGCTCTGCATCCACCTCCGGCAAGGGACGTGGATCCAGATCCGGCGGCAGCAGCACGTGCTCGCACAGCGCCATCAAGCGCTTGTCCAGATCGGCGGTCAGCCCCGCGACCCGACCGCGCAGTTGGCCCTCGGCATCGATCAACGCCACGGTCGGCCAGGAATCGATCTGATAGTCCTGCCAAGCCTTCCAGGCCGGATCGTGCAACAGCGGGAAGGCCACGCCGTGGCGCCGATAGCGGCTGCGCACGAACGCAGGATCACGCTCGCAGTCGAAGCGCGGGACGTGGATCGCCCACACCACCAGACGCCCCCCCGCACGCTGCTGCAGTTGTGCCAGCTCCTGCAGCCGCTGTCCGCACCAGGCCGAGCCCACATTGACGAACGCCAACGCAACCACACGCCCGCGCTGTCGGCGCAAGGTGGTCGGCGCGGCATTCAGCCAGGCCAGGCCAGCCGGCAATTCAGTTGCGGGAATGGGCTCCATCGTATCCATCGATTCTGCCTTCAGGGTCCATCCTTCAAAAGTTTTTCCACGACCGCCTGCGCCGCTGAATCGACCAGTCGCCACACTTCTTCGAAATGCCCGCTGTTGCCGGTATACGGATCGGGGACGGCCGTGCCGGGCGCTTGGCCCGCCCACTCCATCAACAATGCGGTCTGGGAGGTCGCCCCCGGCGGCGCCCGCCGCCTGACATCTTTCAGGTTCTGCACGTCGGCACACAGCAGCACGTCGAACGAAGTGTAGTCCGAAGGCTGCAGCGGCCGCGCACGCAGCCCGGAAATATCCACGCCATGCCCGCGTGCACAGGCAATGGCGCGCTGATCAGGCGGCTCGCCCTCATGCCAGTCGCCGGTCCCACAGGAGTCGACCTGGACACGCCCGGCCAGCCGGGATGCGTCCAGACGCGCACGTAGCGCACCTTCAGCCATCGGCGAGCGGCAGATATTGCCCAGGCAGACCATCAGTAACTTCATGTCAACCCACCCGACCGCAGGTGGGCCTGGGCGCGAATCAGGTCTTCCGGCGTGTCCACGCCAGGTGGAAACGCCTCTGGGGTGATGCCAACCTGGATGCGGAAACCGGCTTCCAGGACCCGCAGCTGCTCGAGCGATTCGACTTGCTCCAGCACGCCCGGTGGCATCGCCGAGAACTGCTGCAGGAAGGCGGTGCGATAAGCGTAGATGCCGATATGGCGCAACCAGTGCCCACCCGCGGGCAGGACCTCGCGCGATACAGCGAAGGCATCCCGGGGCCACGGCAGCGGTGCGCGACTGAAATAGAGCGCGTCGCCATCGGCACGTCGCACCAGCTTGACGATGTTGGGGTCCAGCAGCTGCTCGACATCGACCAGCGGCGTGGCCAGCGTCGCCATCTCGGCGCCACTGTCCACCAAGGCCTGCGCCACGGCGCGGATCCCGGCGGCCGGTGCAAACGGCTCATCGCCCTGCAGGTTGACCACCACGGTATCGGCCGCCCAGCCCGCGATGCGCGCGCATTCGGCGAGACGGTCACTGCCGGAGACATGCTCTGTCGAGGTCATCGCCACCTGCACGCCACTGCCCTCAAGCGCTGACACGATACGGGCATCGTCGGTGGCCACCCACACCTCGCGCGCACCGGCAGCCAGGGCCTGCTGTGCCACGCGCAGCACCATCGGGAGGCCGCCGATGTCGCGTAACGGCTTGCCCGGCAAGCGGCTGGAGGCGTAACGGGCCGGGATGGCGACGACGAAATCGGCCGGGGCGCGGGTCTGGGTCGGTTCGGAAAGATGCACGGGACCAGATCTGGGGCTACGGGGGCCCACATTCAACGTGAAGCGGGGCCGGCGCGTCCAGTCCTGCGCTCGCCGCCCCCCCGTGTGGGCGCCACTGGCCGCCCTGCATGGCCGACTCAGCGGCGCAGCGACGCCACCCGTTCCAGCAACGCCACCCAGAAGGCTTCAGGCAGCTCGGCGCTGACTGGCACGGAAAACTGCCAATCGGCGGCGAAAGGTGCGCATTTGACCGCGTCCTTCTCGGTCATCAGCACTGGCAGCTCGCTGCCGAACGCAAGGTCTTCGGCCGTGTAGGCGTGGTGGTCGGCGAAGGCATGCGGCACCACGCCGATGCCCAGGCCACGCAGCATGTCGAAGAAGCGCGGCGGATGACCGATTCCTGCCACCGCGTGCACACGGTGCCCGGCAAACAGCGCCAGCGCGCGTGGCTTGCCGCCGACCAGCGGGACCGCCTGGTGGCTGGCCAGCTGCATCGGCCACTCGCCGAAGCCAACCTGACCACCATTGACCACGTGGAAATCGCATCGCTGCGCACGGGCAAGCGGTTCCCGCAGGGGGCCGGCCGGCAGCATCCGCGCGTTGCCGTAGCGGCGCTGGCCGTCGATCACCTCGATCTCCAGATCGCGCTGCAGGCGGTAATGCTGAAGCCCATCGTCGCAGACCACGATGTCGCAGCCCGCCTGGGCCAATGCCCTGGCGGCGGCTGCGCGATCACGGTCCACCCGGACCCTGGCCCCGGTCCGCTTGGCGATCAGCACCGGCTCGTCGCCCCCCTCGCCCGGCGTGGTATCCAGCTCCACCCAGCGCGGCGTGCCTTCGTTCTCACGCCCATAGCCGCGACTGGCCACGCCCGGCGTGAACCCTGCCGCCTGCAGCCGTTGCACCAGGGCGATGGTCATCGGTGTCTTGCCGGTGCCGCCAACCGTGATGTTGCCCACCACGATGACCGGCACCGGCACGCGCCGCCGTCGCAACAGGCCGCGGCGATACAGCCCCACGCGCAGGCGCACGACTGCCGCATAGACACGCGACAGCAGACGCACGGGCGCGGGAACCGGACTGCCGTCATACCAGTAGGACGGCGACTTTGAAGGAGGTGCTGCCATCAGGATTCGCTGAACTGCATCCGGTGCAGGTGGGCATAAAGGCCATCCTTCTGCAGCAGCTCGGCCGGCGTGCCCTGCTCGACCAGCCGTCCCTGGTCCAGCACCAGCACCTGGTCGGCATGCTCGATGGTAGACAGGCGGTGGGCGATGACCAGCGTGGTGCGGTCCGGCAGCAGCTTCTGCAGGGCTTCCTGCACCAAGCGTTCGGATTCGTTGTCCAGCGCGGCGGTGGCTTCGTCCAGGATCAGGATCGGCGCGTCCTTGAGCATGGCGCGGGCGATCGCCAGACGTTGGCGCTGACCGCCGGACAGGCGTCCGCCCTTGTTGCCGATCTGGCTCTTCATGCCTTCCGGCAGCTCGGAAACGAACTCCATCGCATTGGCACCCTGGACCGCCTGGCGCAACGCAGACTCGTCCACCTTCTGCATCTCGCCATAGGCCACGTTGTCGGCCACGGTGCCGTCGAACAACATCACCTGCTGGCCCACCAGCGCGATCTGGCGACGCAGGTCGCCCAGCGCGTATTCGTGTACCGGGTGTCCATCGACAAGGATCTGCCCGGATTCGGATTCGTAGAAGCGCGGGATCAGCTTGATCAGGCTCGATTTTCCGCTGCCCGAACGGCCGATGATGGCCGTGACCGTGCCCGGTCGTGCAGTGAAGCTGATGCCGCTCAGCGCCGGTTTGGTCTGTCCGGGATAGCGCGCCGACACGTCGCGGAACTCAATCAGGCCCTTGGCGCGCTGCAGCGGACGCGTGCCATCGTCGTGTTCGTCCTCGCTGTCCAGCACGGAGAACAGGCGCTCGGCCGACGCCACGCCGCGCTGGACCATGTTCTGCACGTTGGTCAGCTGCTTGAGCGCTGGGATGATGGCCATCATCGAGGTCATCAACGAGACGAAATCGCCGGCGGTCAGGCGCCCGGCCATCGACTCGCGCCCGGCGATCAGCAACAGCGCGGCCAGGCCGACCGAGCCCATCAGCTGCACGGTGGCCGAAGAAATGCCGCGGGTGGATTCCACCTTCATCGCCAGCTGCAGATTGTTGTCGGCCAGCTGGCGATAGCGCGCCAGCTCGGCGGTCTGCGCACCGTAGATCTTCACTTCCTGCTGGTTGGACAGCGTCTGGTCCGCAGCCTGCAGCAGATGTCCGCTGCTCTCCTGGATGCGGTGGCTGATGCGCCGGTAGCGTTTGGCAACCTTGTTCATGATCCAGGCCAGCGGCGGCGCCAGGACCACGATCGATAGCGTCACAGACCAGCTGTAGTACAGCATCACCGCCAGCGCGCCGACGACCTGCAGCGACTGCTGCACCATCACCTTGACCGCATCCACGGCGGCCTGGGCCACCTGGTCCGAATCCGAGCCCAACCGCACCAGCATGGATGGCACCGGCTCGGCATCGAAGCGTGCGCCCGGCAGGCGCAGGTACTTTCCAAGCACATTCACCCGCAGATCGCGGGCGATGCTGCGCGCCGACTTGCCCATGCACATGTCCGTGACATAGCCGGCCACGCCGCGCACCAGGAACAGCGCCACAATCACTGCCGGCAACCAGGCGGCAACGCCGGCATTCTTGCTGATGAAGGTCTCGTTGGTGATGGGCTTCATCATGCCGAGGAACAGGCTACTGGCACCGGCCTCGATCAGTGCCGCGCCCAGGGCCAGCACCAGCAGGCCGGTGTACGGCCGCGAGAACCGGATCAACCGTCGGTAGGTCTGCCAGGGCGTGACGTTCGCCGTGTTGGCGCCACTCACCGTGCCGGCTCCCGCCCGGGCGCATCCGGTGCGGTGGCAATCGAGACACGACGAAACCCGAGCTGGCCGATCGCATCCAGCGCTGTGACCACCGCCTGGTGCGGCGTGCGGGCATCGGCCCGCAGCAGCACCGGACGCTGGCGATCATCCCCCGCTGCCTGACCCATGGCCTGTTTCAGTGCATCGGTGTCGGTGCGCAGTACTTCTCGCTGGTCCACGAAATAACGGCCCTCGGCATTGACCAGCACGCTCAGCGGTTGCTTGGGCAGCGGCTCACCCTTGGCCTGGGCACTTGGCAGCTGCAGCTGCAGCGTCGAGCGCGCGTCAAAAGTGGTCGTGATCACGAAAAAGATGATCAGCACCAGAATCACGTCGATCAGCGGAACCAGGTTGATCTCTGGCTCGTCCTGGGCGCGGTCGTCTCGAATACGCATCGCAGCGCGCCTCAGGCCCGTGCCGATTCGGCGACAGGCTGGGCAGCCACGGCCGCCTTGGCGCGCGTGGCCACGGCAGTGCGGTCCAGCGTATCCACCAGTGCGGTGGCCTGCTGCTCCATCTCGATGACATAGCCGGTCACGCGGCCGCGGAAGTAGCGATGGAAGATCAGTGCGGGAATCGCCACCAGCATGCCCGTCGCGGTACACACCAGGGCCTTGCCGATACCGCCGGCGAGCTGGCTCACATCGCCCAGCCCACCGTCGAGAATTCCCAGAAACATCTGGATCATGCCGACCACCGTGCCCAGCAGCCCCAACAGCGGGCCGGCCGCGGCGATAGTGCCCAAACTGTTGAGAAACTTCTCCATGCGATGGACCAGATGGCGACCGGTGTCCTCGATGCGCTCACGGATCACTTCACGTGGGCGCTGACGCACATCCAGCGCCGAGGCCAGCAAGGCCCCCAACGGGGAGTTCAGACGCAGCGATTCGATATGCGCTGGATCCATCTGGCCGGACGCGGCCCAGCGGCGGACTTCATCGCCCAGTCCCGGTGGAAGCACCTCCTTGCGGCGCAGGCTCCAGAACCGCTCCAGCACGATCGCCAGGGCCAGCACCCCCAGCAGCAGCAGCGGAATCATGGGCCAACCGCCCGCCTTCACCAATTCCAGCACGTTCAATCCTTCGGCGTCGGTGGCCGATCGATGGCAGGCCGATAGGATAGCGTAGCCGCCCTTCGCAGCCAGACCGCGTCCCATGGACGGCGCTGGAAGTGCCTGCGCTCACGCAGCGCCAGGCCCTCCTCGCCCAGCCAGACGCTGATCGCGCCGCTGTCCGCGGTGTTGAGCACCTCGGCACCGCTGCGCTGCCAGCGCTGCACCACTGCTTGGTGCGGGTGGCCGAAGCGGTTGCCGAACCCGGCCGAGACCAGCAACAGGTGCGCGCCAGTCGCTTCGACGAAGGCAGGGTCGGAGGACCCGCCGCTGCCGTGGTGCGCGGCGACGACCAGCGCTGCGCGCACTTGCTTGGCCTGCTCCCTGGCCAGTTGGCGCTCGATGACTTCGCCGATGTCTCCCGTCAGCAGCACGGCGCCATGGCCACCCTCGATCCGTAGCACGCAGCTGGCTTCATTGCCCAGATAAGGAAAATGCGGGCCCGGGTGCAGGACGCGGAAGCTCACCCCATCCCAGGTCCACGCCTGTCCCGCCTGACAGGACTGATCGCCCGCCACCGGACTGCCCGTCGGCGCCAGCACCTGGCGCGCACCGATGCCACGCCGTACCGCCTCCAAGCCGCCTGCGTGGTCCGCGTCGCCATGGCTGAGCATCAGCCGATCCAGGCGTTGTACGCCCAGCGCATGCAATGCCGGCACCACCACCCGCTCACCGGCATCGAAGCCTTCCGGCACGGCAGGGCCGGCGTCGTACAGCAGTGCATGGGTGCGCGTACGCACCAGCACCGACAGGCCTTGGCCGACATCCAGCACGGTGACGTCCAGCGCGCCGTGTGCCGGGCGTTGTGTAGAGGGCCACAGCATCGGCAGCCACAGCAAGACGGCCCAGGCCTTGCCGGGTATGCCACGTGGCAGCAACAGCCAGAAGCCTCCCAGCAGCGCCAGCACGAAGGCGAATCCAGGCGCTTCCGGCAGCCAGAGCAACGAGAGCCGCCCACTGCCCAAGGCAGTGAACAAGGGCCAGGTCAGGTCGAAGCACCACGCCGCCGCACGCCAGGCTCCGGCACCCCAGCCCGAATGAATCGACTCCAAGGCGGTGCCGATCAGGGAAAGCGGCACCACTACCAGACTCCACCAGGGGATCGCCACCAGGTTGACCAGCGGCCCCACCGCCGAGGCCTGGCCGAACAGCACCACGGTCAGCGGCAGCAGGCCCACCGTCGCGACGCCTTGTGCGGACAGGAATGCCTTTGTCCAGTGCTC
>JBEVNH010000054.1:0-10741 GCA_040508175.1 Pseudoxanthomonas sp. | reverse complement strand
GTGGCACGTTAAAAGAAAAGGCGGCCTTGGGCCGCCGTTTCTTTTAGCGATCGGCGCTGCTGGGTCGCCCCGGCGCCGCCTTGATCGTTCACAGCGCCTCGAAGATACCCGCCGCGCCCATTCCGGTGCCAATGCACATGGTCACCATGCCGTACTTCTGCTGGCGGCTGCGCAGACCGTGGACGATGGTGGCGGTGCGGATCGCGCCGGTCGCACCCAGTGGGTGTCCCAGGGCGATGGCGCCGCCAAGCGGGTTGACCTTGGATGGATCCAGCTCGCTATCGCGGATCACGGCCAGCGACTGTGCGGCGAAGGCTTCGTTGAGCTCGATCCAGTCCAGCTGGTCCTTGCTCAGGCCGGCCTGCTTGAGCGCCTTGGGGATCGCGGCAATCGGGCCGATGCCCATCACTTCCGGGCGCACGCCGGCCACCGAGAAACTGACGAAGCGGGCCAGCGGCGTCAGGCCGTAGTCCTTGATCGCCTGCTCGGAAGCCAACAGCACTGCGCCGGCGCCATCGCTCATCTGCGAAGAATTGCCAGCCGTGACGCTGCCGCCGAACTGCCCGTTACGGAACACGGGCCGCAGCTTGGCCAGGCCTTCGATCGACGAATCCGGGCGCGGGCCTTCGTCGTGCTCGACCAGCAGCTTGCGCAGGGCGATTGTGTTGCCTTCAGCCAGGTTCGGCTGGTAGGAGTGGATCTCGTACGGGGTGATCTCGTTGTTGAAGGCGCCGGACTGGATCGCGGCAATTGCTTTCTGATGCGAGGCCAGGGCGAACGCATCCTGGTCTTCGCGCGAGACCTTCCATTCCTCGGCGACCTTTTCGGCGGTGATGCCCATGCCATAGGCAATGGCCACGTGGTCGTCCTTGAACACCGACGGCGACAGCGCGACCTTGTTGCCCATCATCGGCACCATCGACATCGACTCGGTGCCGCCGGCCAGCATCAGGTCGGCGTTGCCCAGGCGGATCTGGTCGGCGGCAAGCGCCACGGCCTGCAAGCCGGACGAGCAAAAGCGGTTGATGGTCTGGGCAGCGATCACGTCCGGCAGGCCGGCCAGCAGCAAGGCGATGCGCGCCACGTTCATGCCTTGCTCGCCCTCTGGCATGGCGCAGCCGATGATGGCGTCGTCGATGCGTGATGGATCGATGCCCGGCGCTTGGGCCACGACCGACTTCAGCACATGCGCGAGCATGTCATCGGGTCGGGTATTGCGGAACACGCCCTTGGGCGCCTTGCCAACCGGGGTGCGGGTGGCGGCGACGATATAGGCTTCCTGGATCTGCTTGCTCATTTCAGTGGGTCCTGAAAAGTGGCCGATGGCGCAATGCCACCGGCGACGCGAAAGAGGAGGGCAGGCCATCCGTCTTGGGACGGCCCGCGCCTTTGATCAGTTACGCAGCGGCTTGCCGGTCTTGAGCATGTGGCCGATACGCGCCTGGGTCTTTTCCTGCTGGGCCAGCTCGACGAAGTGGCGACGCTCGAGCTTGAGCAGCCATTCCTCGTCCACCACCGCGCCGCGATCGACTTCGCCGCCGCACAGCACGGTGGCGATGCGGGTGGCGATCTCGTAGTCGTACTCGCTGATGAAGCGGCCTTCCAGCATGTTGACCAGCAGCATCTTGAAGGTGGCGATACCGACGTCGCCGGCGACCTGGATGCGGCGCGCGGGCAGTGGCGGGCGATAGCCGGATTCGGCCAGCGCGGCCGCTTCGCTCTTGGCGATGAACAGTGACTCGTGTGCGTTGAAGACCACCTTGTCCGTTTCGCGCAGCAGGCCCAGCTCTTTGGCGTTGACCGCCGAGGTGGAGACCTTGGCCATGGCGATGGTCTCGAAGGTCTTTTTCAGTTCGGCGAATACATCGCCACCCGGACCGGCCGCGACGGACGCACGCGCCGCCAGTTCCTTCAGGCCGCCACCGGCGGGCAACAGGCCTACCCCAGCCTCGACCAAGCCGATGTAGCTCTCCAGGCCGGCCACGGTCTTGGCGCTGTGCATCTGGAACTCGCAGCCGCCGCCCAGGGCCAGGCCGCGTACCGCAGCCACCACCGGGACCAGCGAATACTTGATGCGCTGGCTGGTGGCCTGAAAGTTGGCGACCATCGCCTCGAACGCATCGACCTTGCGGGCCTGCAGCAGGCCCAGCGCACCGGCCAGATCGGCACCGGCCGAGAACGGCTCCTTCGGCTGCCAGATCACCAGACCCTTGAAGTCCTGCTCGGCGCGGCCGACGGCTTCCTGCAGGCCGTCGAGCACGTGGTCCGACACGGTATGCATCTTGGTCTTGAAGCTGACCACGGCCACGTCGTCACCGTCGTGCCACATGCGGATACCGTCGTTCTCATAGACGGTTTCGCCCTGCGGGAATTTCTCGCCCAGGACTGGATCGGGAAAGCGCTGGCGTTTGTAGACCGGCAGCGACGAGCGGGGCAGCTTGGCGTTCTGCACCGGGCTGTAGGACCCTTCCACGCCGTGGACGCCATCGCGGCCGTCGAAGACCCAGTCCGGTAGCGGCGCATCGCTCATGGCCTTGCCGGCGACGATGTCGTCGGCGATCCACTGCGCGACCTGCTTCCAGCCAGCGGCCTGCCAGGTTTCGAACGGGCCCAGCGACCAGCCGTAGCCCCAGCGGATGGCCAGGTCCACGTCACGCGCGGTCTCGGCGATGTCGGCCAGGTGATAGGCGCTGTAGTGGAACAGGTCACGGAAGGTCGCCCACAGGAATTGCGCCTGCGGGTGCTGGCTCTCGCGCAGCTTGGCGAACTTCTCGGCCGGGTTCTTGATCTTCAGGATCTCGACCACTTCCGGGGCGGCGCTGCGGTCGGCGGGGCGGTAGTCCTGTTTGTCCAGGTCCAGTACCACGATGTCCTTGCCAACCTTGCGGAAGATGCCGGCACCGGTCTTCTGGCCCAGCGCGCCCTTGGCGATCAGCGCGTCCAGCCACTTCGGCGACTTGAAGAACGCATGCCACGGATCGTCGGGCAGGGTATCGCCCATGGTTTTGATGACGTGGGCCATGGTGTCCAGGCCCACCACGTCCGAGGTGCGATACGTCGCCGACTTCGGGCGGCCGACCAGCGGACCGGTCAGTGCGTCGACCTCGTCAAAACCCAGGCCTGACTGCTGCGTGTGGTGGATCGTGGAGAGGATCGAGAACACGCCGATGCGGTTGCCGATGAAGTTCGGCGTGTCCTTGGCGTACACCACGCCTTTGCCGAGCGTGGTGACCAGGAACGTCTCCAGGCCTTCCAGCACGGCGGCGTCGGTGGTCTTGGCCGGGATCAGCTCGGCCAGGTGCATGTAGCGTGGCGGGTTGAAGAAATGCACGCCGCAGAAGCGATGGCGCAGTTCTTCAGGGAGCACGTCGGCCAACGCATTGATGCCGAGGCCCGATGTGTTGGAGGCGAGGACCGCATGCGCGGGCACATAGGCGGCGATCTTCTTGTACAGGTCTTGCTTCCAGTCCATGCGCTCTGCGATCGCCTCGATCACCAGGTCGCATTCACGCAGCAGATCAAGGTCGCTGCCGTAATTGGCGGGGGTGATCGCTTCGGCCAGGCCCTTGCCGGCCAGCGGGGCCGGCGAGAGCTTGCCGAGGTTGGCGATGGCCTTGAGTGCGATGCCGCTGGCCGGGCCCTCGTTGGCGGGCAGGTCGAACAGGATCGTGTCGACACCAGCATTGGTCAGGTGCGCCGCGATCTGGGCACCCATGACGCCGGCGCCAAGCACGGCCACACGACGGACGAGAAGTTTCTGGGACATGTGGATCAAACCTCTGAGGGATCAGGGGAAACGGTGGAGCGCCCGCCGGCAGCATGAAAACCTGCCTCGGCAAAGCGGATGAGTTCGGCGGCGGCCTGGGCGCGATGCTGGGCCTCACTGACAGTGTGCGGGCGCTTGATGACACCGAAGTCGGCCATCGCGTAGGTCAACGCGCCGGCCAAGAAGTCCAGGCGCCAATACAGGGTTTCCTTGTCCAGGCCGGGCAGACAGGCCGCCATTGCCCGGCCGAAGTCACGCAGGACATGGCCGTAATGATCGGACAGGAACCGCCGCAGGCTGTCGTTCTTCTCAGCGTAGGCGCGGGCGATGACGCGCACGAAGGCGCCGCCGCCATTGCGATCCAGGGCCATGGCCAGCGCCGGTTCGACGAACGCCGCCAGGATCGGCCGGAGTTCACCTGGTTGTGCCCGCAGGGCGGACTCCAACTGAGCCAGGCGGGCGGCAGACATCACGTCCATCCGACGCCGGAACACTTCGTTGACCAGATTTTCCTTGGAGCCAAAGTGGTAGTTCACCGCCGCGATGTTCACGTCGGCCTTGCTGGTGACTTGGCGGAGCGAGGTCCCGGCGAAGCCGTGGAGCGCGAACAACGCTTCTGCGGCGCCTAGGATGCGGTCTTTGGTGGAGAACTGCGCTGCGGATCCCATCTCTGGCCGGCTATGAATCAAACGATTGTTTGAGTTTACGCGCCCCGCTGTCGAAGTCATGTTGCGTTGCCGCATGCGTCGGGGTGCAAGTTGCTTTCGCTTGCGTTAGAATTTGCGCACGAATAAATGCCTAAGCCCGCGTTTCGACGCGGGTTTTTTTCATATAACCTCGGGTCTCGAGTGACCCGCCCACCTGGAGAACACCCCATGGCGCTGGAGCGCACCCTGTCCATCATCAAGCCCGACGCCGTTGCCAAGAACGTCATCGGCGAGATCTACGCCCGCTTCGAGAAGGCTGGCCTGAAGGTCGTGGCTGCCAAGTACAAGCAGCTCTCGCGTCGCGAAGCCGAAGGCTTCTACGCCGTCCACAAGGACCGTCCGTTCTTCAACGCGCTGGTGGAATTCATGATCTCCGGCCCGGTGATGATCCAGGCGCTGGAAGGCGAAAATGCCGTGCTGGCCCACCGTGACCTGCTGGGCGCCACCAACCCGAAGGACGCCGCGCCGGGCACCATCCGTGCAGACTTCGCCGATTCGATCGACGCCAACGCTGCGCACGGCTCTGACTCGGTCGAGAATGCCGCCATCGAAGTGGCCTATTGGTTCGCTTCCACTGAAGTGGTTTCGCGCTGAGGTAGCGCAGCCGTGAAAGAGATCGTGTCGATTCCCAGCGTGACCACCACCGGCGATGCCATCGTCGCCGCCCCGGTGCGCAAGCAGAACCTGCTCGATCTTGATCGCGGCGGGCTGGAGCGTTTCTTCGAGGAAACCCTCGGCGAGAAGCGCTTCCGCGCCCACCAGGTGATGAAGTGGATCCATCACCGTTATGTCACCGATTTCGACGAAATGACCGATCTTGGCAAGCCGTTGCGCGCCAAGCTGCAGCAATATGCCGAGGTTGTCGTCCCGAACATCGTTTTCGACAAGCCTTCCACCGACGGCACCCACAAGTGGCTGCTGTCGATGGGGGCTGATGGCAAGAACGCCATCGAGACGGTCTACATCCCGGACAAGACCCGCGGCACGCTATGTGTGTCTTCGCAGGTCGGTTGCGCGCTGAACTGCCAGTTCTGCTCGACCGCCACGCAGGGTTTCAACCGCAATCTGTCCACGGCCGAAATCATCGGCCAGGTCTGGGTGGCCGCGCGTCACCTGGGCAACGTGCCGGCGCAGATCCGCCGTCTCACCAATGTGGTGATGATGGGAATGGGTGAGCCGCTGGCCAATTTCGACAACGTGGTGCGTGCCATGAGCATCATGCGCGACGACCTGGGCTATGGCCTGGCCAGCAAGCGCGTGACGCTGTCCACCGCCGGCATGGTGCCCATGATCGACCGCCTGTCGACCGAGAGCGACGTGTCGCTGGCCGTATCGCTGCATGCGGCTGAGGACGAGTTGCGCAGCGAGTTGGTGCCGCTCAACAAGAAATATCCGGTTGAGCAGCTGATGGCGGCCTGTGCCCGTTATCTCAAAGCCAGCCCCAAGCGCGACTCGATCACCTTCGAGTACACGCTGATGCGCGGCGTCAACGACCAGCCGCAGCATGCGCGCTCGCTGGCGCGGCTGATGCGACAGTTCGGCAACCAGATGCAGTCGCGGGAGGCGGGCAAGGTCAACCTGATTCCGTTCAATCCGTTTCCAGGTACGCGCTTCGAGCGCTCCGAGGATCCGCAGATCCGCGCCTTTCAGAAGATCCTGCTGGACGCGCAGGTGCTGACCATGGTGCGCCGTACGCGCGGCGATGACATCGATGCAGCCTGTGGCCAGCTCAAGGGCCAAGTCATGGACCGCACCCGGCGCCAGGCCGAGTTCAAGCGACACCTGCAGGAGCAGGGGTTGGGTGATGCGACCGCCTGAGCGCGCCGGGGCCTGGATCCTGCTGTTGGCAGTGTTGTTGCTGCTGGCAGGCTGCTCGCGCCTGACCTTTGTCAAGACCAAGCCTGAGATCGTCAAGTTCAAGAGGCAGGAGTCGTCCTACAAGGTCAAGGACAGCGACGCCACGACGCTACGCCTGAAGGAACGGGAGCGCGTCGATCTCGCCTGGCAGCGGCTGCAGGCCGGTGATCTTGACGCCGCTCAGCGTGAAGCCAAGGCGGTTCTCAAGGCCAGCGATGCCAGTGTTGCCGGGCACACGATCCTGGCGATCGTGGAAACCCGCCGTGGCCGCGCCGAAGCGGCCGGTCCTCACTACCGTCGCGCCGCCGAGCTTGCGCCGGCAGATCCGGGGGTCGCCAACAACTACGGTGCCTGGCTGTGCTCCGGTGGGTATCACGCCGAGTCGCTGGTCTGGTTTGATCGCGCGATTGCCAATCCTGCCTACGCCACGCCTGCGTCGGCCTTGGCCAATGCGGGCGGGTGCGCGCTGAAGGCAGGGCAGTACGAGCGGGCCGAGCGCGACCTGCGCAAGGCAGTTTCGCTGGAACCAAGAAACGCATATGCGCTTGAATCGATGGCTGCCAACGAGCATCGCCTGGGACGTGACTTCGAAGCGCGTGCCTTCATTGAACGGCGCCTTGCAGCTGCACCCGCGGATGCAAGCGTGTTACAACTTGCAGCAGACATCGAAAACAGGCTG
The DNA here is from genome assembly GCA_040508175.1 of Pseudoxanthomonas sp. Lineage (GTDB taxonomy): Bacteria > Pseudomonadota > Gammaproteobacteria > Xanthomonadales > Xanthomonadaceae > Pseudoxanthomonas_A. Next base: position 3,732 of record JBEVNH010000054.1, on the reverse strand, counting down.
GGCGACAAGGCAGCTGCCAGCCGATACCTGCAGCGTCTGGGGACGGAGTTTCCCAAACAGGGCGCCGCGAATTCCGGGGATTCCGCAAGACCATGACGGAACAGAACCGCACTTCCGACGCGGCCGGGCAGGCTGCTGATTGCGGCGCAATGCTGCGGCAGGCGCGCGAACACGCCGGGCTGGACCTGGCTCAGGTCAGTCAATCATTGAAGGTGCCGATGCGCATCGTCACCGCGCTGGAGGCCGGACAGTGGGCCCAGCTTGGTGCGCTGGTCTTCGTCCGTGGGCAGCTGCGCAGTTATGCGCGTCTGCTCAAAGTAGATGTCGAGCCCTATCTGGAGCGGGCTGAAGTCAGCACGGTGCGGCCTTCGGATATCGTGAGCCGGACCCATACGCCTGGCTACCAGCGCCTGTTCGAAGCCACGGCGCGCAGGGCCGTTTATGTGGTGATCACGTTGTGCTTCTTTGCTGTCCCTGCATGGCTGGCGATGCGTGGTCCTGGGCCGGCGCAGACCACGGCATCGCTTGATGAACTACCGGATCAGCTTGCCGTCGCGCCCGCAGCGGGCGAGCTGTCCTCGCAGGCACAGAAGGCCCAGGTCCGCCGTCCCGACCCTTCGCCGTTGACTGCATCCATGACGCCGCCCTTGGCTTCACGTAGCGAACCGCGGCCGGCGGCCTCGGACAAGATGCTTCGCATCAGTTTCCGTGGCGATAGCTGGGTCCAGATCGAGGGTGCCGGGGGCGAAAGCCTGGAGAAGGGTGTGCTGAAATCGGGTGATGTTCGCGAGTTTCCTGCCGGTCAAGTGCACCGCATGGTGTTGGGCAATGCGGCTGCGGTGGAGATTCAGCAAGCGGGGAGTACGGTGGATCTCGAGCCGTTCAGGCGGGGTAATGTGGCCCGCTTTACGGTATCCTCCGATGGCGCCCTCGTTCCGGTCCAACAGTGACCCGGCCGGGGGTTCTTCGGTTTTGACGCAGTACCAATCAATACTATTTCCGGAACAACAAGACTCCGCTTTGCAGCGGGGCGAGAGTACGCATGGCGATCGATGACCTGCTCGACGAGCACGAACAAAGCGAGCGCGTCCGCAGCTGGCTTAGGAACAATGGCGCCGGGCTGATTGCTGGCGTTGTCGTTGGACTTGCACTGATTTTTGGCTGGCAGTGGTGGCAGAAGCGCAGCCACCAGCAGAACCAGCAGGCCTACACCCGCTACGAGCAGGCCACCAAGGCGGTTGGTGCGGGCGATCTGGACAAGGCCAGTGCCGATGTCACAGGCATGGGCGCCGATGCCGGCGTGTACGGAACCCTCGCGCAGTTGTCGCTCGCCAAGGCGCAGGTGGACGGCAAGAAGCTAGACGATGCGATCTCGACCCTGCGTTCCGTCAAGCCCGAGCCCGCCTTGCGCTCGGTGGTCAACCAGCGTCTCGCACGGCTGTTGATCGAGACCGGCAAGCCCGAGGAGGCAATCAAGGTTCTTGGTGACGCGACGCTGTCATCGGACCTGGAGGTGCGCGGCGACGCGTTGCTGGCGTCCGGCAAGCCCGATGAAGCGAAGGCCGCGTACCAGAAGGCGCTCGCCTCGCTGGACGTGGCCGCGCCCGAGCGTCGCCTGGTCGAAATCAAGCTCACCCATGTTGGCGGGACCCCGCCGGAAGTTGCGGAGTCCATCTGATGCAGCACAAGTCGATTTTCCTCCAGCGTGTGCTGGTGGTGTCCGTCATGGCGTTGGCGCTGGGCGGTTGCAGCACGGTCAAAGGCTGGTTCAGCAGCAAGGATTCGGATAAGAAGTCGGCCGAGCCGGCCGAGCTGGTCAAGCTGAAGAACAGCGTGGCCATCGACAAGATCTGGACGGCATCGGCCGGCGATGGCGAAAAGAAGGTGGGAACGCGTCAGCGTCCTGCGGTGTCCGAGGGCCGAGTGTATGCAGCGGCCATTGAAGGCGGCGTACGCGCGTTCGACCTGCAGAGCGGCAAGGGCATCTGGCGGTACAAGTCCGATGCGCGCATCTCCAGCGTTGGCGCGGGCGAGGGACTGGTCGTGGCGGGCACGCTCGATGGCGAGCTGATTGCCCTGGATGCCGGCTCCGGCGAAGAGAAGTGGAAGGCCAAGATCAACAGCGAAGTGATCGCGGCGCCGAGCATCGGCCAGAACAATGTCGTGGTGCACTCCAACGATGGCCGCGTCAGCGCCTACGATGCCAGCAATGGCGAGCGCCGCTGGTTCTGGAACCACGAGTTGCCTTCGCTGACGGTGCGGGGCGGTAGCCCTGTCACGCTGGCCCCGAACATTGTCTTTGTCGGTAACGACGACGGCACCCTGACCGCACTGAACCTGGCCGATGGCCGCCAGATGTGGAACCAGGTCATCGGTAACCCGGAAGGGCGGACTGAGTTGGAGCGCATGGCCGACGTGGACGGTGCCCCGGTGATCGATGGCACCACGTTGCTCGCAACCAGCTTCAAGCGCGATACCGTGGCCATCGACGGCCCCAGTGGCCGTCCGATGTGGAGCCGCGACAACGGCGGCATGGGCGGTATCGGTGTTTCCAGTGCGGCAGCGGTGGTGACCGACCCGGATGGCGGGGTCTGGGCATTGGACAAGGCCACGGGTGGTTCGCTGTGGTCCAACACCACGCTGGCACGTCGCTCGGTGACGGCACCTGCGGTGCAGGGCGACTATGCGGTCGTGGCCGACTATCAGGGCTACCTGCACTGGTTGCGGCTGGACAACGGGGAAGCGGTGGCCCGCAAACGCGCCGGCGGAGACCCCATCAAGGGCCAGCCGGTGGTGGTGGATGGCATCCTGATCGTGCAAAACACCGACGGTAAGCTGACCGCGTTCAAGCTGCGCTGATCGACCTCGCGTCGGTCCTGACGGCGACCCGCCCGGCGGGTCGCCGTTGTCGTGTCAGTGCCGCCGTGAGCGGCCCGGCCGTGCAAGTCCGGTAACCTTGTCGGCACAAAGAGCCGATTCCTCTTATTTCTGGTGTTTCTATGCTTCCCCTCGTCGCCCTGGTCGGGCGCCCCAATGTGGGCAAATCGACGCTCTTCAACGCGCTGACCCGCAGTCGCGATGCCTTGGTCCACGACCAGCCCGGCGTGACACGCGACCGCAACTACGGCGTCTGCCGCCTGGATGAGGAGCGCCACTTCGTCGTGGTGGATACCGGCGGTATCGCCGGCAACGAGGAGGGGCTGGCGGGTGCCACGGCACGGCAAGCTCGTGCGGCGGCGGAAGAAGCCGACCTGGTCCTGTTCGTGGTGGATGGCCGCGAAGGCCCGTCTGCACTGGACGATGACATCCTGCGCTGGTTGCGCAAGGCGGCGCGTCCGACCGTACTGGTGATCAACAAGATCGACGGCATCGATGAAGACAGTGCGCTTGCCGAGTTTGCGCGCTATGGCTTCGACGATGTGCTGACCGTCGCCGCCTCGCATCGGCAGGGGGTGGATGATCTTGTCGAAGATGCATTGGCGCGCCTGCCGGCCGAAGGCGCCGGTGAGATCCTGGATGCCGACCCCAACCGCGTGCGCGTGGCTTTTGTTGGCCGCCCGAACGTGGGTAAGTCCACGCTGGTCAATCGCCTGCTGGGCGAGGAGCGCATGATCGCTTCCGACGTGCCCGGCACGACGCGCGATTCGATCGCGGTGGACCTGGAGCGCGACGGTCGCCTGTACCGCCTGATCGATACTGCCGGTCTGCGCCGCCGCGCCAGGGTCGAGGAGG
>JBEVNH010000026.1:0-12964 GCA_040508175.1 Pseudoxanthomonas sp. | reverse complement strand
CGCCTTCGCTGGCGCTGGAGGAGCTGATGTTGACGCCCGGCAGCTCTCGCAGCGTATCGGCCACGTTCTTGGCGGGCAGCTTGCCGATGTCTTCGGCGGTGATGACTTCGGTGTGTGACTTGGAGTCGCGCTTGGTGTCCAGCGACTTCTCCACGCTGCCGCGGATACCCGTCACCACGACCGTATCCAGGTCGGTGGCTTGCGTGTTGCTGCTCTGCTGCGCCTGCGCAGCGAAACTGAGGCTGGTCAGGATCGCCGCGGAGAGGAGGGACTTCTTACAGTTCATGATGCTTCCCCATCACTGTTGTTGAGTGCTGGCAGCGTGCTGCCAGTGCCTGTGCGTCTTGCGACGGTCTTACCGATCCTTCACTGCTGCAGCCGGGCGCAGCCTCGCGCCTGGCCACGAACCTGCGTCATGCGTGCTGCGTTTGGCCGAGGTACCAGTTGGCGGCACCCAGCACGCCCAATTGCCCGTGCTCGACCAGGCGCACGGGAATGCGCTCCAGTGCGGCTCGCATCGGCCCCTTGTTGAGGAAGCGTTCGACGAAGCTGCTCTGCAGCAGGAACTCGCGGATCTGCGGCAGGATGCCGCCGGCCAGGTAGACCCCGCCGGTGATGCCGTACAGCAGGGCCATGTCGCCCACGCTGCTGCCCAGGAACCCGCAGAAGACCTCCAGCGCTTCGCGCGCAAGCGGGTCGTCGTCCTGCGTGGCGGCCGCGGTGACCTCACCGGGCGCGGTGTGGCGCGGTGCGTGGCCACGCAGGTCGCACAGATGGGTGTACAGATTGAGCAGGCCGGGGCCGGACAGGGCCGATTCCACGGGCACATGCGAGTGCTTGCCCAGCATGCGCTTGAGCAGCGCCAGCTCCAGCGCATTGCCGGCGCTCAGCGCGGCCTGGCCGGCCTCGGTGGCCAGCACCGTGGCTCCGTGCGCGGTGGGGATCCACACCGCGGCGCCCAGGCCGGTGCCCGGGCCGAGCACGAGCGTCGGCCCGCGTTCGGACACCGTGGCCGGACCGGTCAAACGCAGCACCTCGTTGTCGCCGACCAGCGCTGCGGCATAGGCCACCGCTTCAAAATCGTTGACCAGGCGCAGGTCGCGCAGGCCCAGGCGCTGCTGGATCTCGCGGGGTGACAGGCGCCACGGCAGGTTGGCGGTGATCACGGTACCGTCTTCCAGCGGAAACCCGGCGCTGGCGATCACCCCGCACTCGGCGGTGCCGTCGTCGAGCGTGCCCAGGAAATCGCCGATGATCTCGGCCAATCCCGGATACGCCGCACAGGCGTACTTGCGGTAGTTCACGACGTCCACCGGACGCGCGGCGTCACCGGTGGCCTGCACGAGGCCGATCCGCACATGCGTGCCGCCGACATCGGCCGCGATGAACGGCTGACGGAGCGGGACGGCGTTGGAACCCGGTGTGGCGTTGGCGAACACAGATCGTCCCCGATGACGTGATGCGGCTCGAGAAACAAGCGCCGCAGTCCATGGCGCAGAGTTTTGCGACCTGTTGACAACGTTGTCAATGATTCGTCATGAATTTTTTACATAGGCGCAACATCGCGGATTCCATGAGACAGGGAGTCCGGTAGGGCAAGCCGTCCCTGCGGACACCTTATTGTCTTGATGAGGCGCTGAAAGCGGTTGCAGCACCGCCGATGCGCTCCGACAAAAGGCGTAGACATTCCCTTGTCGATCCGCAGGAGGCGGGGTCACGCCTGGCACAAAGGCTTGGCAAACGCGGCAGGCTTGTGACAACGTTAGTCCCACATGTCCACCGCAGTGGTCTTCGGGAAGACTGCTGTCCTGCCGGTCACTGCGCGACCGGCGTCCTACCGGGTCGTGATCCATGTCCAATCGCAACACCAGTGCCCTGGCCGTCACCGGTCTGCTGTTTTTCATCATTGGTTTCTTCACCTGGATCAATGGGCCGCTGATCACCTTTGTGCGGCTGGCCTTCGACCTGGATGAGGTCAACGCCTTCCTGGTGGTGTTCGTCTTCTACATCTCCTACTTCGTCCTGGCGCTGCCGGCGGCTGCCGTGATGCGACTGACAGGCATGAAGAAGGGGCTGGCCCTGAGCCTGCTGGTGATGGCGGTGGGCGCGGCGATGTTCGGCCAGTTTTCGACCCAGCGCTGGTATGCCGGCGCGCTGTCGGGGCTGTTCGTGATCGGTGGCGGCCTGGCGCTGCTGCAGACGGCGGTCAATCCCTACGTGAGCATCCTGGGGCCGATCGAGACCGCCTCGCGACGCATCGCGATCATGGGGATCTGCAACAAGTTCGGCGGCATCATCGTGCCGATCTTCATCGGCTCGCTGGTGCTGCAGGGCGTCGGCGATATCGCCGACCAGGTCAGCAAGGCCGATGCGGCAACCAAAGAGGCGCTGCTGACCGCCTTCGCCGCAAAGATCCATGGGCCTTACCTGATGATGGCCGGCGTACTGGTGCTGGTGGCGGGGTTCATCCTGTTCTCGCCATTGCCGGAGCTGAAGAGCAGCGAGGCCAATGCGGGCTCGGATAGTGGCGCGGCGCGTGGCAGCATTTTCCAGTTCCCGCACCTGTGGCTGGGAGTGCTGTGCCTGTTCGTTTACGTGGGCGTGGAGGTGTTGGCGGGCGACGCGATCGGCACCTATGGTCACAGCCTGGGCTTGCCGCTGGACGAGACCAAGCTGTTCACCTCCTTCACCCTCGGCGCGATGCTGCTGGGCTATGTCGTCGGGTTGTTGACCATTCCGCGTGTGTTTTCGCAGCAGGCCTACCTGGCGGCCTCCGCGGTGCTGGGCGTGGTGTTCGCCATTGCCGCACTGCTGACACATGGCTACGTGTCGGTCGGGTTCGTGGCGGCGCTGGGCTTTGCCAACGCGATGATGTGGCCGGCGATTTTCCCGCTGGCGATCAAGGGCCTGGGCCGCTTCACCGAAACCGGCTCGGCCTTGTTGGTGATGGGCATCGCAGGCGGTGCACTGATTCCACAGGCGTTTGCCGTGCTCAAGCAGCACTATGATTTCCAGTGGGTGTTCGCCGGTCTGGCCGTGCCCTGCTACCTCTACATCCTCTTCTTCGCCCTGCGCGGCCATCGGGCCGGTCAGAGCGCGGCAGGCCGAGGCTGATCGGCCTCATCGCCCGATAGGAATTCCATGCGTCGACCCACCATCAAGGACGTTGCCGAGCGCGCCAAGGTCTCGCTGAAGACCGTCTCGCGCGTCATCAACAACGAGCCTTCGGTCATGCAGGGCACACGCCAGCGCGTGCTGCGTGCCATCGCCGAGCTGGATTACGAGCCCGATCCGTCGGCGCGCAACCTGCGCAGTGGCACGCCCTTCGTCATCGGCCTGGTGTACGACAACCCCAACCCGTATCACATCATTGGCGTGCAGAACGGCGTGCTGGCCGCGTGCCGGGAGACCGGCTTTGGCCTGCAGATCCAGCCCTGCGATTCCACCTCACCGATGCTGGCCGAGGAACTGGCCGATTTCGTGCAGCGCTCGCGCCTGGCCGGGCTGGTGCTGACCGCGCCGATGTCCGAGCGGGCGGACCTGATCGCGGCGTTGCAGGCGCGCAACATGCCGCTGGTGCGCATCATCGCCGCCACCGAGGACCCGGACGACGGTGTGCCGTGCGTGTATGTGGACGACAAGGACGCGGCCTACGAGATCACCGAGCACCTGATCCAGCTGGGCCACCAGCGCATCGGCTTCCTGATGGGCGGGCTGGCGCATCGCTCGAGCACCGAGCGCCTGGCGGGCTACGAGCAGGCGCTCAAGGACTACGGCATCACCCATGACAAGCACCTGGTGATTCCCGGCGATTACACCTTCGACGATGGCTTCCGTGGCGCGCGTCGCCTGCTGGCGTTACGCGAGCCACCCACGGCGATCTTCGGCTCCAACGACGAGATCGCCGCTGGCGTCCTGGCGGCAGCCAAGTCCGCCGGCATGAACGTGCCGTACGACCTGTCCATCGCCGGTTTCGAGGACAGCCCGTTTTCCAAGCAGTCCTGGCCGCCGCTGACCACCGCCAAGCAGGCCACAGAGGACATCGCCAAGCAGGCCGCGCGTCTGCTGATCGCCCGGCTGCGCCAGGATGCCTACGCCGAAACCCCCACTGCGCTGCACAACCAGGGCTTCACGCCGCAACTGGTGGTGCGGGGCTCCACCGCGCCGGTGCGTCCGCGCGCGAACGAGACGAAGAGTTCCACGCCATGACCGATGCTGTTTCCCTGCCGGCGCCGAGCGCCACGCTGATGTTCAACGAAGCCGCCTCCACCGCCGAGGTGGTTGCCGCACAGTTCGCCCGCAATCACCAGGCCGTCGCCACGCTGGCCGCCGAGCTGCGGGCCGACCCGCCGCCCTTCATCGCCACCTGCGCGCGTGGTAGCTCCGACCACGCCGCCACCTTCGGCAAGTATCTGTTCGAGACACAGCTGGGCATCGTGACTGCATCGGCGTCGCCCTCGATTGGATCGGTCTACGCCTCGCCGCTGAAACTGAAGGGCGCACTGTTCATTGCCATTTCCCAGTCGGGCAAGAGCCCGGACCTGCTGCGCAATGCCGAGGCCGCCAAGGTTGCCGGCGCGCGCGTAGTGGCGCTGGTCAACGTGGAAGACTCGCCGCTGGCGCAGCTGGCCGACGTGGTGATCCCGCTGTGCGCCGGGCCGGAAAAATCCGTGGCCGCCACCAAGAGCTATCTGGCTTCGCTGGCCGCGCTGCTGCAGCTGGCGGCGCACTGGTCGCAGGACGAGAAGCTCCTGGCGGCACTCGACGCGCTGCCGGCCGCGTTGCGCCAGGCATGGCAGGCCGACTGGTCCAGCGTCACCCAGGGCCTGGTCGGCGCGCACAACCTGTTTGTGCTGGGCCGTGGCCTGGGCCTGGGCGCCGCACAGGAAGCGGCATTGAAGTTCAAGGAAACCTGTGGCCTGCACGCCGAGGCCTACAGCTCGGCCGAGGTGAAGCACGGGCCGATGGCGCTGGTCGGGCCGGGATTCCCGGTGCTGTGCTTCGCCCAGCCCGATGGCACCGAGGCCGGGACGCTGGCGCTGGCCGAGGAGTTCCGCGGACGTGGCGCGCAGGTCTGGGTGGCGTCGGCGCATGGCGACCTGCCGCTGGTGGCCGCGCCACATCCGGCCTGTGCGCCGCTGATCACCATCCAGAGTTATTACAAGGCGATCAACGCGCTGGCGCTGGCCCGCGGCCATAATCCGGATGTGCCGCCGCATCTGAACAAAGTGACCGAAACCGTATGAGCGTCCGGGCGCTGGTCAATGCCCGGATCCTGCTGGATGCGGGGTTTGTCGCTGGCCACGGCGTGCTGCTGCGCGATGGCCTGATCGTGGCGGTGGTGCCCGAGTCGCAGGCACGCGCACAGGCCGACGAGGTCATCGACTTGCAGGGGGCGATCCTGGCGCCGGGTTTCGTCGACGCGCAGGTCAACGGCGGTGGCGGCGTGTTGTTCAACAACGACACCAGCGTGGAGGCCATCGGCCGCATTGGCCGTGGGCATCGCCGTTTCGGCACGACCGCGTTCCTGCCGACGTTGATCAGCGACGATGCCGAAGTCATGCGGCGTGCGGTCGCGGCCACGCAGGCCGCGCTCGATGCGGGCACCCCGGGCGTGCTCGGCATCCACCTGGAAGGGCCCTACATCGCCCCGGCGCGCAAAGGCACGCACGATGCCGGCAAGTTCCGTGTGCCGGACCCGGCCGAAGTGGAGATGGCGACCGCGCTGCGCGGGGGCGTCACCCTGATCACGCTGGCGCCCGAGCGCGTGCCGGTCGACACCATCCGGGCGTTTGTCGGCCATGGCGCCAAGGTGGTCGCCGGGCACACCGCGGCCAGCTACGAGGAGACGCGTGCCGGGTTGGGCGCCGGTGTCACCGGTTTCACCCATTTGTACAACGCCATGTCCCCGCTGCAGGGCCGTGAGCCGGGCGCGGTCGGCGCGGCGCTGGAAGACCCCGACAGCTGGTGCGGCGTGATTGCCGATGGCGTGCACGTGCACCCCGGCAGCCTGCGGGTGGCGTTGGCCGCCAAGCCCCGCGGCAAGGTGTTTCTGGTCACCGATGCCATGCCGATGGTGGGGGCGGACAGCCCCAGCTTCGACCTGTATGGCGAGACCATCACCGCGGTCGACGGCGTGGTGCGCAATGCCGAAGGTTCCCTGGCGGGTTCGGCACTGGACATGGCCACGGCGGTGCGCAACTGCGTGCAGCTGGTAGGCCTGCCACTGGAGGAGGCGCTGCGCATGGCGGCGCTGTATCCGGCGCAGTTCCTCGGCGTCGACGATCGGCTTGGGCGCATTGCCCCCGGGCTGCGCGCCGATCTGGTCGCGCTGGATGCCGCATTGCAGGTCGTGGACACCTGGATCGGCGGTTGCGCCAGCGCGGAGTAGGGCGCCATGGTGTCCGTCCCGCGTCGGTTTGATTCGGTCGATGCGCTGCGCGGGCTCACGGTGGCCGCAATGCTGCTGGTCAACAATCCCGGTGACTGGTCGCATGTGTACGCGCCGCTGCTGCATGCGCACTGGCATGGCTGCACGCCGACCGATCTGATCTTTCCGTTCTTCCTGTTCGTGGTGGGGGTGTCCATCGCGCTGGGCATCGTGCCGCGAGCAAAGGCCGGCGGCGGCCTGCGGCCGCTGCGCGGCCGCATCGTCTGGCGCGCGCTGAAGATCCTCCTGCTCGGGCTGGCCCTGCATGCCGTGGCGATGTGGTGCCTGGACAAGCCGTACTTCCGACCGTGGGGCGTACTGCAGCGGATCGGGCTGTGTTTTCTCGTCGTGGGCCTGTTGGCGAGCTGGTGGCGGCCGAGCCACCTCGGCGTCCTGGCGGTCGGCATCCTGCTGGCGGACGCGGCCCTGATGGCCGCTTCCGGCTATGCGCCGCTCACCAACCTGGCCAGCCGTGTGGATACCGCGTTGCTGGGGCCGCTGGCCTACGAATTCGATGTGGCGACGGGGTTGGGACATGACCCCGAAGGTTTGCTGAGCACCCTGCCTGCGCTATCCACCACGTTGTTCGGCGTGCTGGCCGGGGACGGGTTGCGACGTGGACGCAGCGCTTGGCTGCCGGTCTGGGGCGCAGTGTTCCTGCTGCTGGGCTGGGGCTGGTCGCATTGGGTGCCGTTGAACAAGAACCTGTGGACGCCTTCGTTCGTGCTGTGGACCGCCGGCTGGGCGCTGCTGGTGCTGTGGACGCTGCATCAGCTGATCGATCGCCTCGGGCTGCCGCCCGTGGGGAAAGCCTTCGGCATCAATGCCATCACCGTGTATGCCGGCTCGGCGCTGATGGTCTACGTGTTGGCGGGGCTGGGTTGGTGGGAGCCGCTCTATCGCGTCGGCTTGGCCGACTGGATGACGCCCCGCTGGGGGCCTCGCGTTCCCTCGCTGGCGTTCGCGCTGGCCTTCGTCGGGCTGTGGTGGATCGTGGCCAAAGGCATGCAGAAGGCCGGGGTCATCGTGAAAGTCTAGCTGCACCGATGCCCGTGTGCGGCGCCGACCGCTTCATGTTCAGTGATGTCTGAGGCGCAGCGGCGCCCGCGCGCCTTGGTCGCAACCTGGGCGGGATTTAGTCCTCCAGGTCGCGGGCCAGGTGGCGCTTCCACCAGATCGCGGCACCCATGACGCCAAGCTGGCCATGCTCGACGATCTTGACCGGGATCTGCTCAAGGGCCGGGCGCATGTTGCCCTTGGAAAGGAATCGCTCGACAAAGTGGCTCTGCAGGATGAGTGGCCCCAGCTGGGGCAGGAAGCCGCCCGCCAGATAGATCCCTTCATGGACGCCATAGAGCAGCGCCATGTCGCCCAGGATGCTGCCCAGCAGATCCGCGAACATCAGCAGCGTTTCGCGCGCCACCGCGTCCTCATGTGCCAGTCCCGCCATGGCCACCGCCTCCGGCGTCTGGTGTGTGGCGGAGGCCTCGCGCAACGCAGCGAGCGTGCGGTAGAGGGTCAGCAACCCCGGGCCGGAGATCAGGTGTTCGATCGAGACGTGGGCATGCTGGCGCCTGAGCTCGCGCAGGACCGCAAGCTCGGTCTCGGTCGTGGCGGTCAACGTGGCCTGGCCTGCCTCGGTGGCGAGGATGACATCGCCCTCCGAAGTGGGAATCCAGAGCGCCGCGCCCAGCCCTGTGCCTGGACCGATGATCAACGCCGGACCCCTGCGCGTGGCCGTCTGTGGTCCACACAAGTGCAGGACTTCGTGTGCCGGCATCTGCGGCGCCGCATACGCAACGGCTTCGAAATCGTTGACCAGGTGCAGGGACTGGAAGTCGAGCGAGCGGCGGGTCTGCTCGATGACCAGCGGCCAGGGCAGATTGCTTGCAATGACACGGCCATCGTCGAGTGCATACCCCGCACTGGCGACGATGCCGTGGCGCACGCGCGGCTGCCCCGCGTCGCGCAGAAACGTTGCAAGAATCTCGCTCAGCCCAGGGAAATCGGCGCAGCGATATTTGCGGTAGTCGAGCACGCTGGAGGGTGCCTCGGGCGCGTCGGATCGCAGCAGCCCGACACGGACATGCGTGCCACCGACATCCGCTGCGAGCAGTGGAGCAGGGTAGGCCTCCGCGGTTGCCGGCGTCGTCGTGGGTGTTGGCACGGAGTCTCCTGTGGCCGACAAAAGGGGCACGCCTGACTGCGAGTGTCCGGCGCTGCGGACAACGTTGTCAACATGAATTTCCATGCTTGAACGGCGCCGTGTACGAGCGGCGCGCCGCGTGGTGATAATTTCACCATTTGTAAAAAAAGGCTTATCTGAATCGATTCATTCGATAATTTTTGTGACGCGGGCCACTCGACGGCTGTAGAAAAATGACCTTCTCGGCGTTGACAACGCTGTCAGCTCTATTACAGACTCATGGCCGATCGATGTCACCGCGCAGCCTGATTTGAGGGCTGCGATGAATTTCCGGCTGGATTGCATCGAGGCCAGCCGGTTGCATCGAAGTGTCGTGAAAGGATCTGTCCAGAACGCCCGGTCGCTCGTACGGGTGTGGCAAGTGCTGCTGTAGATCGTCTTATCTGCGGAATTTAATTCGATTCAGGGCTGTCGACCTCCGTGGTGTCGGCCAGCTTGTGGCGCATCTGGCGTCGCGCCGAATCGCACGCAACGTCCTAGCCACTACAGGTGAGCCATGAACAGCCGCATTACCCAACTCGCTTTAGGCATTCTTGCCGCGCTGCATGTCTCGGGGGCCGCGCTGGCGGCCGAGCAGGCGCAGGGGCGCGAACCGGACCAGGACGGCGTGGTACAGGCCGACACGGTGACCGTCACCGGCTACCGCGCATCACTGGAGAAGAGCCAGGCGGTCAAACGCAATGCCAATTCCATCGTCGATGCGATCAGCGCCGAGGACATCGGCAAGTTTCCTGACATCAATGCCGCCGAATCGCTGTCGCACCTGCCTGGCATCACCGTCGACCGCCAGTTCGGCGAAGGCGAGAAGGTCAGCATCAACGGCACCGACCCGGCCTTGAACCGCGTGCTGCTCAACGGGCAGACCATCGCCTCGGGCGATTGGGGCGGCAATCCGACCGACACCAGCGGCCGCACCTTCAATTACACGCTGCTGTCGCCGGAGATCATCGGCCTGATGGAGGTCTACAAGACGCCGGAAGCGCGCATCGACGAAGGGTCGATCGGCGGCACGGTGATCGTGCATACGCGCAAGCCGCTGGAGTTGGACAAGAACACCCTCACCGGTTCGATCGGCTACAACTACAACGATCGCTCCGAGGAAGGGAACCCGCGCGGCTCGGCGCTGTGGAGCTGGAAGAACGATGCCGAAACGTTCGGCTTCCTGGTTTCTGCCGGGCGTGAAGAGCAAACCATCTCGCGCGCCGGTATCGAGTACTGGGGCTACAACGAAGGCGTCGGCGACACCGTTGCGGTTACAGGCGAGGGCGACCGCTCCACCGTCAAGGTGCCCGCGGGGATCGCCAGCTCCTACTTCCAGCAGGACCGTCGCCGCGACGGCGTGCAGACGGCACTGCAATGGCGCCCCGACGAGCGCAACGAATTGAACCTGACCGGCATCTACGTCAAGGGAAAATACGACAACTACAGTCAGTCGCGTTACGTCACCCCGGGGCAGATGACCAGTGCCACCATCGCTGACGGCTACGTGACTTCAGGCCGCGTCGATGGCGACGCTTACGCGCAGCACGACTTCAACCAGCGCAACAGCGAGGTCGAAACCCGCAGCCTGCACTTGCGTCACGACTACAACGGCGACAAGTGGGTCCTGACCACCCAGGTCGGCAACACCAGCGCCAAGGGTGGCCGCGATCCGGAGTACCTGATGAAGGCCCTGCTGCTCGGCGGCGGCTTCGACTTCTCCTATGACGACAGGCACGCGGTCGTCAATTACGACAACCCGGACGCGTCCAACTGGGGGTTGATCCCGGGCGTGACCGACAACGCGCAGTACGGCGGCATCTTCTACGAAACCAGTCGCGACGAGGAGCGTTACCTGCAGTTTGACGCCGCACGCGACGTCAGCTGGGGGCCGGTCACCAAGATCCTCTTCGGCAGCAAATACACCAATCACGAAAACAGCGTCAGCTCGCGCTCCAATTCGGTGTTCGTCACCAGCCCTTTCTATCTGAGCGATGTGGCAGGCGGCATGTCCCCAAGCGGGCTGTATGACGGCCTGGGGGCGGGGGGTGACCTGTCGAGCTTTCCCATCGCCGACCTCGGTGCAGCCATGGCGTACTTCAACACGCTGCCGCAGGGCGAGATGCGCTACAACTACGGTCCGTCGTTCTTCGTCAAGGAAATCACCCGTGCGTTCTATGCGCAGGCGAACTTCGAGTGGGGCAAGTGGCGCGGCAACCTGGGTCTGCGTTACATCGACACCACCGACAAGTCGCTGTACTGGGTGAGCGGCGCCGACGGTTACGACCGCGCGCGCGGCAACCAGGAATACAAGAAGCCGCTGCCCAGCTTCAACCTGGCGTACGAGATCAGCCAGGACATGGTGGCGCGTTTCTCGGCGGCCAAGGTGATCGCGCGTCCTCGCTACGGCCAGCTGGCCGGCACGCTGGACCTGGATGACGCGCAGTTCACCGGCGGCGGCGGCAACCCTGACTTGAAGCCCTACGAGGCGACCAACTTCGACCTGGCATATGAGTGGTACTTCGCCCCGTCCAGCATGCTCGGCGCCGAGGTGTTCCACCGCGACATCACCAACTACGTGGTGACGGCCACCAGCGAAGTGCTGATGTCCAACCCGAACCCCAACAGCATCTACTACAACGACCCGCAGGTGTATTCGATCAGCCGGCCGGTCAACGTCTCCGATGCCAAGGCCACCGGTCTGTCGCTGATCTATCAACAGGCCTTCGACAACGGCCTGGGCATCAACGCCAATTACACCTACACCGACACCAGCACCAGCTCGGACCTGTTCCTGCCGTATGTGTCCGAGCACGCCTATACGATCACCCCGTACTACGAGAAAGGGCCGTACAGCGTGCGCCTGAACTACAGCTGGCGTTCCGAGTACTTCACCCAGATCGGACGTCAGAGCGCCAACGTCTACACGGACGCCTACAAGCAGCTGGATCTGACCGTGGGTTACGAGTTCAACGAACATGTCGGCCTGCGGTTCAGCGCGACCAACCTGCTGGACGACACGTACTACTCCTACGACACCGATCCGCGCGCCCCGCTCGGTCTGTACAAGAGCGGTCGCAACTATCAGGCCGCGCTCAACGTCAAGTTCTGATGCTGTGATACGCCGCGCCCGCGCCGCGTGTTGTGGCGGGATTCCCGGGTCGGTCGCACGGCCCCTCATCGAGAGGAAGGCAGCAGCATGACGAGCGACCGACGCGGTTCCCCGGTGCCAATCCATCGCGATGTCGCCGGCAGGCGCCACCTGCGCATCGCTGCGCTGGCGATACTGCTTGTGTACGCCGGTGGCGCGGCGGCGGCGACGCCGCCAACCGGCGCAACCGCCGCCACTGCCTCGCCCGAGCAGTTGGACCAGCAGTGGCTGCAGGCGACGCAGCAGTTTGCGCCGGAGCGTGCACGGCTGGTGCGCCAGGCCCAAGCCGGTGCCCACGCGGGGCGCTTCCAACCCCATTGGACCTCGTTGAAGCAGTACCGCTCACCCGCCTGGTACGACAAGGCCAAGTTCGGCATCTTCGTGCATTGGGGCGTGTTCTCTGTGCCGCAGTACGGCAGCGAGTGGTATTCGCGCAACATGTATCAGCAGGGCCACAAGGATTTCGCACACCACGTGGCGACCTACGGTCCGCATGACCGTTTCGGCTACAAGGACCTGATCCCGAAGTTCACCGCGCCGAAGTTCGATCCGAGTGGATGGGCCAGGCTGTTCCGCGCCGCCGGTGCGCGCTACGTGGTCCCGGTGGCGGAGCATCACGACGGCTTCGCGTTGTACGACACCCGGCTGTCGGAATGGAATGCAGTGAACATGGGACCCAGGCGCGATCTGCTGGGCGAGCTGTCCACCGCGATCCGCGCCGAAGGCCTGCATTTCGGCCTGTCCTCGCACCGCGCCGAGCACAACTGGTTTTTCGACGGCGGTCGCGGCTTCGACTCGGACGTCAACGATCCGCGCTATGCCGGCCTGTATGGCCCAGCGCAGCGCCGCCTGCTCGAGGAAGGCAAGGAAGACGGGGATGTCGCCCACGACTGGACGCCTGTGTCGCAGGCCTGGCTCGACGACTGGCTGGCGCGCACCACCGAGCTGGTCGAGCGCTACGACCCCGAGCTCATCTATTTCGACTGGTGGATCGCGCATCCGACCTTCCGCCGCACGCTGCCCACGCTGTTGTCGTATTACTACAACCATGGCGACGCCGGCGAAGGCGTGGTGGTGAACTACAAGCTCGGCGCGTTTCCCGAAGGCGCCGGGACGCTGGATATCGAACGCGGCCAGCTGACCGGCATCCATCCCACCCATTGGCAGACCGACACTTCGGTCAGCAACGTGTCGTGGG
>JBEVNH010000170.1:0-24690 GCA_040508175.1 Pseudoxanthomonas sp. | reverse complement strand
CACACGTAGACCACCAGGTTGGCCACTTCCTCGACGCTGGCCATGCGCTGGATCACCGAGGAGCCGCGGTGTTCCATGACGAACGCCTTGCCGAGTGCCTCCAGCGACTGGCCGGTGCGCTTGACCTCGTCTTCCATCATGGTCGCAAAGCCGTCGGACAGCGTGGGGCCGGGCAGCACGGCGTTAACCGTTACACCACTGCCGGCCACACGCTTGGCCAGCCCGCGCGACAGTGCCAGCTGCGCGGTCTTGGAGACGCCGTAATGGATCATGTCGGCGGGGATGTTGCGGGCCGATTCGGAACTGATGAACACCACGCGGCCCCAGCCCTTGTTGACCATGGCCGGCAGCAGCGCACGCGACAGGCGCACGCCGGATAGCACGTTGGTGCGCCAGTAGCGGTCCCACTCGGCGTCATCAGTGTCGAAGAAATCGACCTGGCCGAAGATGCCGGCGTTGTTCACCAGGATGTCGATCGGCGGCAAGGCGTCGACCAGGACCTGGGTCTGCCGGGCGTCGGACAAGTCGGCAGGCATGCCGGTGAGGCGCGCGCCGGGAATCACCTTCGCCAGTGCCTCCAGCGCCTTGTCCACGCTCGCCTGGCTGCGGCCGTTGATCACCACGTGGGCGCCCGCCGCCGCCAGGCCGTGGGCGATGGCATGGCCGATACCGCCGGTGGACGCGGTGACCAGTGCGGTCTTGCCGGAAAGATCGATGTGCATGGAGGGCTCCGTGGAAAGCGTCCGGGCAAAGGTCGCGTCGTTGTGCCGACGACCGGTGCCGCGAGCGTGCCAGCACGGTCGTACAGGCGGTGTCCAGCGCCTCAGCCGGTCGACGGCAGAGGGGGTTCCCCAACGGAAGGGCGCTCGGCACTGGGGCCGACGGTCACCGCATCGGCCGCGGCGCGCAGCTTGGGTAGCAGGCGCAGCGCGAGCGAAAGCTGGGTGCGCAGCAGGCGGTGCTTCTCATCGATGTCCTCGGGCATCTGCTCCAGGGTGTCGGCCAGCACGATGGCGTCGTCGTTACCCTCGGGTGCCACCGCGGCGCGTGCGCCGAGCGCCTGGGTGATGGCCTGCAGCCCCTGGCGCAGGCGCTGTCCGGCCGAAGCGACCAGCGCATCGTCGGCATGTTCGGACAGCTGCGCGCGGTGTGCGCCCAGCGCGGACAGATAGCCCAGCAGCGTGTTGGACAGGGCCAGGAAACGGAAGCCAGCCTCCAGGTTACGGCGCTTGTAGCCTGGCTCGCGCACCATGTTGGACAGCGCGGCCGAAAGCGCGGCATCGGCGTTGTGCATGTCGCGTCGCGCCACGCGATAGCCCAGGTCGTCGCGCCCGCTTTCGCGGTAGTGCGCCAGCACTTCGTCCAAGTAGCGCGCGCAGGCATCCACCACATTGGCCATCACCACGTGCAGGCGCCGGCCCTGCCATTCGGGCAGGATCAGGAACGCCGCCGCCGCAGCGATGGCACAGCCAATCACTGTATCGAGCAGGCGCGGCCACAGCAGCAGGAAGCCATCACCGAGCAGGTTGAAGCACAGCAGTGCCATCACCGTGATGGCCGAGGTGGCGATCATGTAGCGGTCGGTCCGGGTGACGAAGAACACCAGCGCCGCGGCGAAGGCCAGCAGCAGCTGTAGCTCGGTGGCCTGGAACAGCTGCATCAATGCCCAGGTGAAGCCCAGGCCGATCAGCGTGCCGGCGATGCGCTGGGCCAGCCGCAGGCGCGTGGCGCCGTAGTTGGGGCGGCAGGTGAAGGCGATGGTCAGCAGGATCCAGTACCCGTGGTCCGCATGCAGTGCGGTCATTACGCCGTAGCCGGCGACCAAGGCGATGGCCATGCGCAGGCCGTGGCGGAACAGCACCGACTTCAA
This sequence comes from Pseudoxanthomonas sp., assembly GCA_040508175.1. Lineage (GTDB taxonomy): Bacteria > Pseudomonadota > Gammaproteobacteria > Xanthomonadales > Xanthomonadaceae > Pseudoxanthomonas_A. The sequence continues at coordinate 22,820 of JBEVNH010000170.1, read as the reverse complement.
GCTGAACTGCTGGCCGATACGCACCGCCATCTCACGCAGCGTGTGCGGCGAGGAATCGCGCAGGCGCGTGTCGATGTTGTCCAGGGTGCTGTCCGAGTCGGCCGCCTCCGACAGGCGCCGTTCGATCGACTGCAGGTTGACGCCCAGCAGTTCCAGCGAGCCCAGCAGGCGGTTCCAGCGCGGGTTGTTCTGCGCGCGCAGGAACTGCAGCGATTCGCCTAGGTCCGCGGTGGCCAGGCGGGTCTGCTCGCCGTACTGGAACGGCGTGCGCAGGCGGATGGCCTCGCCCAGCTGCGCACAGGCCTTGCCCTGCAGGCCGAGCAGGCGCTGGCAGCGGTACAGCACATCGCTGTGGAAGAACGCATCGGTCAGCTCGTGATAGGGGTAATGCGAGGAACTGGCGCGTTCGTGGAAATCCTGCGCCATGTAGTACAGGCGGAAGTACAGGCCCGATTGCACGCCGGGCCGGCCCGAGCGCCCGAAGCGCGACAGGATCGCGGCCTTGGCTGCATTGAGCGCCTCGACCACGCGCGCGTTCTGCTGGGCCAGCTTGAGCCGGCGCGGGTGTTCGTCGATCTGCCGCACCGGCTCGAACAGGTCGGCCTTGTACTTCAGGAACAGGCCCAGCTCGTAGAACAGGCGCGCCAGTCGCTCGCGCACCGGGCGATTGGCGAACAGCGCCGTCCATAGGATCGACAGCAGGCTGTACCAGCCGGCGCCCACCAGCAGCAATACGGTGGCATGCCATGACGGGACGGCGCTGCCGGACGGATGGTGGTCCAGCCCCAGCATCGCGTAGATGGCCAGCGTGACCGTGGCCATGGCGATGGAAGCGTAACGCTCGCCCAGTGCGCCGATCAGCCAGATGGAAAACGTGGCCACCGCCATCACCGGCACGAACACCGCCGGATACGGGAACAGCCACTGCACGGCGGCCGCGGCGATGCAGAAACACAGCAGCGACAGCAGCACAGCCTTGATGCGGCCCAGCCAGTTGTCGTCGGTCTCGGCGATGGCCGCGGCAATCGTGCCCAGGAACAGCGGTGGCAGCGCCAGCAGCTGGTCTTGGTGCCAGCACACGCCCATCGCCACGGCCAGCGCGATGAACACGCGCAGGCCATAGCTGGCCTTCTCGTGTGCCCAGAGCTGGTTGAGGCGGGAATCGAAGCGGGCCATGTGCACAGCACCGGAAGAGGCGGCCATTATCGGGGCCGCTTGCGACAGGCGTGAAGACGGATTTTGGGCATGGCGGCCATGCGCGATGGCGATGTGTGCCGCAGGCTGGGAACCGGCACCGTAACCGCGGCATAACCCGGCCGGAACTGACGCTGTCACCAGGGCCGCGCACAGTGATCGGCCCCGTGCCATTGCGGATCGACGATGTCCCTCGAGGTCTCCCACCTGACCAAGCGCTACGCGGGCCGGGCCGTGGTCCATGACGTGAGTTTCCGCGTGGACGATGGCGAGCTGGTCGCGCTGCTGGGGCCCTCGGGTAGTGGCAAGAGCACGATCCTGCGGGTCATCGCCGGACTGACCGGTGCCGAGAGTGGCCGCGTGCGGGTGGACGAGCAGGACGTCACCGCACTGCCGCCGCGCGCGCGGGACCTGGGTTTCGTGTTCCAGAGCTACGCACTGTTCGAGCATCTCACCGTGGCCGACAACGTCGAGTTCGCCCTGCGCGTGCGCAAGGTCGACCGCGCCACCCGCCAGCGCCGCCGCGACGAGCTGCTGGAGCTGGTTGGACTGGGCGGCAGCGCCCGTAAATATCCCGGCCAGTTGTCTGGCGGCCAGCGCCAGCGCACCGCCCTGGCCCGCGCGCTGGCCCACCAGCCGCGCCTGCTGCTCCTGGACGAACCTTTCGGCGCGCTCGACGCGCGCATCCGCCAGGACCTGCGCCAGGGCCTGCGCGAGGTACTCAAGCGCATCGGTACCACCGCCGTGTTCGTCACCCACGACCAGGAAGAAGCCTTCTCCGTGGCCGATCGCATCATGGTGCTGCATCGTGGCCGCCTGCTGGAGCAGGGCAAGCCGCAGCAGCTGTACCGCGCGCCGCAGACCGAGTTCGTGGCCAGCTTCGTCGGTCGCGCCAACCTGCTGCCGGGCGAACTGACCACCAGCGGCGTGCGCGTGCGGCTGGAAGGCGATCCGGCCGCCGGCAATGCCATCCCGCAGCGGGTGAAGGTGTTGCTGCGCCCCGAGGAAATCTGGCTGGACGAGCCGGACCGCGATCCGGAATCGGCCCCGGGCCATTTCGTGCGCGAGGCGCTGGTGAAGCGTTCCGAATACCTGGGCGCCAGCGAACGCGTCTATCTGGAGCTGGACGCCATCGATGCGCAGCAGCCCGAAGCCGGCGGCCGCCGGTACCACATCGAAGCGCTGCGTTCGATCGAGGAAAGCCGCCTGCTGCCGTTGCAACCTGGCGATCGCGTTGCAGTGTCGGCGCGTGCGCTGCATGCGGTGTCCCAACCCAACCTGCGCGTGCTGGTGCTGGCCGATGGCGACCGCGAAGGGCGCGCGCTGGCGACTTCGCTGCTGCGCTGGGGCGAGCGCAGCCATGCCTTGATCACGCTGCTGGGCGGCGCGGTGCGCGATGGCCAGCTGCGGCAGTCGCTCGAGCAGTTCCGCCAGTCCTTCGCCGGCGACCTCAAGCTGGTGGACAACCAGTCGATGGAGCTGGACCTGTGGCAGGCCGTGCGCGCGCACCTGGATGGCGAGCGTTACGACCTTGTGGTGTTGCCGGGCAGCTTCGCCCTGGACGAGCGCTTGTTCGAACTGCTGACCGAACGCGACCTGCGGCACGTGCTGCTGGCCGGTCGCGAAGGCAATCCCCTGCAGGACGGTGGGCAATGGTCCATGCTGCTGCGCGCCTTCGCCAGCGGCCAGCCCGACCTGGAGCTGCCGGCCGAGATCGCCGAAGGCCTGGGAGCGCGCGCGGAAGTGCGCGACCTGGATGGCCGGCTGCCGCATCAACCGCATCAGCCGCCGCAACGCTGGCGTGATGCGCTGACCCTGCGGCGCATTCCCTTCACCACTGTCGGCACCGCCGTGCCGGCGGCGATCGCGCCCGAGGCCGAGGTGCGCACGCACCTGGATGCCAGCGCCGCATTGACCGTGCTGGACCTGGGGCCGCGCGCCGGCCTGGGCCCACGGCAGCAGGCCTGGCTCAGCGCGCTGACCGGGCGCTGGGCCTGGTTGATCGTGCAGCCGGACGAATCCGACCTGGGCCTTGCGCCCACCAGCAGCGCGCTGCATGGACGTGCCGCCCCACCTTCTGCCGCCGAAGCGGCCCTTGCCGACAGGAATACCCCATGACGTCCTCCATGATCCGTCGCGTTTCCGCCTCCACGCTAGGCATGGGCCTGGCCGTGCTGTTGGCAGCGTGCGGCGGCGGTACACCGGCCTCGAATGAGGCCGCCAAGCCCGGTGCGGCGGCCGCTGGCAGCGCCACCCTGCTCAATGTCAGCTACGACCCGACACGCGAGTTCTATGCCGAGTTCAACAAAGCTTTCGCCCAGCATTCCCAGGGCGCGCATGGCAGCGCGCCGACGGTGCGCATGTCGCACGGCGGCTCGGGCAAGCAGGCGCGTTCGGTGATCGATGGGCTCGAGGCCGATGTGGTGACGCTGGCGCTGGCCTCGGACGTGGATGCGCTGGTCGACCATGGCTTGATCGACGCCAACTGGCAGTCCAAGCTGCCCGACAACAGCGCGCCGTACACCTCCACGGTGGTGTTCGTGGTGCGTCGGGGCAATCCCAAGAACGTGCACGACTGGAACGACCTGGGCCGCGACGGCGTGGCCGTGGTCACGCCCAACCCCAAGACCTCCGGGGGCGCGCGCTGGAACTACCTGGCGGCCTGGGGCTCGGTGCTCAAGCGCGGCGGCAGCCAGGCCGATGCGCAGGCCTACATGGCCAAGCTGTTCAAGTCGGTGCCGGTGCTCGATACCGGCGCGCGCGGCGCCACCACCACTTTCGTCCAGCGCGGCATCGGCGACGTGCTGCTGGCCTGGGAGAACGAGGCGTTGCTGGTGCTGCAGGAGTTCGGCAGCGACAAGTACGAGATCGTGCGCCCGTCCACCAGCGTGCTGGCCGAGCCGACCGTGGCGGTGGTGGACAAGGTGGCCAAGCAGCACGGCACCGAGGCACTGGCGCGCCAATACCTGGAGTACCTCTACACGCCCGAAGGCCAGGAGCTGGCGGCCAAGCATCATTTCCGTCCGCGCAATGCCGAGATCCTGGCCAGGCACGCGGCCGATTTCCCGAAGGTCGAGCTGTTCACCGTCGACGAGCTGTTTGGCGGCTGGAAGAAAGCGCAGGCCGATCACTTCGCCGATGGTGGCCAGTTCGACAAGATCTTCGCCGAGCGCGCGCCGTAAGCCGCATCGCTGAAAGCATGGACCGGACGACACCGCACCCTTGAACAGCATCGCCGCCTTCCCCCGTGCTGCGCCCGGCAGTGGCGCCACGCGTGCCCATCGCGTGCATCCCGGCTTCCGCCTCACGCTTGGGCTCACCATCACCTGGTTGAGCCTGATCGTGGTGCTGCCGGTGGCCGCCGCCTTCGTCAAGGTGGCCGGCATATCGTGGGCCGATGTCTGGCGCATCGCCAGCAGCGAGCGCGCGCTGGCCGCGTACAAGCTCAGCTTCGGGCTGTCGCTGGCCGCGGCGGTGATCAACCTGGTGTTTGGCACGCTGACCGCGTGGGTGATGGTGCGTTATCGCTTCCCGGGGCGGCGCATTCTCGATGCGATGATCGATCTGCCGTTCGCCCTGCCCACCGCGGTGGCCGGCATCGCGCTGGCCACCCTGTATGCCCCCAGTGGCTGGCTGGGCGCGCCGCTGGCGGCGCTGGGATGGGATGTGGCGTTCAAGCCGGTCGGCATCCTCGTGGCGCTGGTCTTCGTGGGCCTGCCGTTCGTGGTGCGGACCGTGCAGCCGGCCCTGCAGGACCTGGACCCGGCGCTGGAGGAAGCGGCCGCCACGCTCGGTGCCAGCCGTGCACAGGTGGTGCGCTGGGTGGTCCTCCGCCAGCTGCTGCCCGCCGCGCTCACCGGCTTCACTTTGTCGTTCTCCCGCGCCATCGGCGAGTACGGCTCGGTGATCTTCATCGCCGGCAACATCCCGATGGTGTCGGAGATCGCCCCCTTGCTGATCGTGGTGCACCTGGAGCAGTACGACTACGCCGGCGCCACCGTGCTCGCCGTGGCGATGCTGGTGATCTCCTTCGTGATGCTGCTGCTGATCAACCTGGCCCAGCGCTGGAGTGGCCATCGCCCCGGCGGCGCGCTCTGACATGGCCGCCTACGACGAGACCCCCGCGCTCAACGACCCGCCATGGCTGCGTCGCAGCCTGATCGGGCTGGTGGTGCTGTTCCTGCTGGTGTTCCTGGGGCTGCCGCTGGCGCTGGTGTTCCGCCAGGCGTTGGCGGGCGGCTGGGACACCTTCGTTGCCGCGTTGACCAACGAGGACGCCCGCGCGGCCATCCGCCTGACGCTGACCGTCGCGGCGATCGCCGTGCCGCTCAACGTGGTGTTCGGCGTGGTCGCAGGATGGGCGCTGACGCGTTTCAGCTTCCGCGGCAAATCCATCCTGGTGACAATGATCGACCTGCCGTTCTCGGTTTCGCCCGTGGTGGCAGGTCTGCTGCTGGTGTTGCTGTTCGGCGCGCAAGGCTGGTTTGCCCCCCTGCTGGGTGCGACCGGATGGAAGGTGGTGTTCGCGGTGCCCGGCATCGTGCTGGCCACGCTGTTCGTGACCTTCCCGTTTGTGGCGCGCGAGTTGATTGCCTTCATGCAAGAACAGAACACCGATCCGGAGCTGGCCGCCTTCACCCTGGGCGCCGGCGGCTGGGCCACGTTCTGGCACGTCACCTTGCCCTCGATCCGCTGGAGCCTGCTGTACGGCGTGTTGTTGTGCAATGCGCGGGCGATGGGAGAATTCGGTGCGGTGTCGGTGGTATCAGGCCACATTCGCGGGCTGACCAATACCATGCCGCTGCATGTGGAGGTCCTGTACAACGAGTACGACTTCACCGCAGCCTTCGCCGTGTCGTCGCTGCTGGCCCTGCTGGGCCTGGTGACGCTGCTGGCCAAGACCGGGATCGAACACGTGCAGGACCGTCGTCGTCCGAGCAACTGAGGAACCCCCACGCATGGCCCGCACACGCAAACTCTCCCGCCTGCTGGTACTGAGCCACGTCAGCCTGGCCGTGCTGCTGTGCGCGCTGCTGCTGGCCACCGGTGCGGGCACGCTGCGCGCGGCCCTGCGCGAGCGCGCGCAGGCACAGGTGACGCAGGCCGGTGCCGATTCGCTGGCGCGGCTGGAGGACTTCCGTCGTGACATCGCCGTGGTCGCGGTGCTGCTGTCCGAGCGGCCCACGCTGCACAACTACCTGCAGCGCGGGCAGGCGCGCGCGGCTGCGGATTTTCTTGAGACCTTCCGCCAGACCGGGCGTGTGGATTACCTGCTGGCCATGCGCGAGGACGGCGTGTTCGCCCAGGTCGGCCAGGCGCCGCCGGAAACCGAGCGCAGCGGGCTGATCGTCGACAGCAAGGGCGCCTACTGGCTGGTGCAGGTGCAGGCCATGGCGCGGATGGACCACACCCGCGTGATCGCCGCGCGCCGGCTGCAACCCGAGGAGCTGGCCGGGCACGGCAGTCGCAGCGACCGCGTGCAGCTGCTGGGTGATGACTTCGCCGGCGGCGACTTGAGCGATGCCGATGCGCTCGCCCTGCAGGCGTCCTACCAGCACGTAAAAAGCACCGGCATCGGCGAAACCTTGCCGGCCGACAGCAAGGGCAACGTGGTGCGGCTGGACCCCATCCGTGGCCCCGACGGCGATATCGAAGCCCTGTTGATGGTCAGCCTCTCGCGCGAGGCGGTCGCGCGCGATGGCGTGCGCTGGCTCAGCGCGTTCGCCATCGGCAGCCTGGTGCTGGCCATCGCCGCGGCCATTGTGGCGGTATGGCTGGCACGGCGGATCGCCTCGCCCTTTGGCCAGGTGGCACGCGCGGCCGAGCGGCTGGGCGTGGGCGACCTGGAAAGCCCGGTGGTGGTGCCGGTGACCGACCTGGTCGAGCCGGTCGCGTTGGCCCGCAGCCTGGATTCGATGCGTCTGCAGTTGCGCGCATCGACCGAGCGCGAGCGCCGCCATCGCCTGGAGCTGGATGCGATTCTGGACGGCGTGGAAGACGGCATCATCGCCGTGGGCGCCGATCGCAGCATCCAGTACGCCAATCGCCAGTTCCTGGCGCTGGTCGGCCGCAGCGAGGCCGATGTCATCGGCCAGCCCTACGATGCGGTGCTGACGCCGGAGCCGGCCGAGAGCCGCCCGGCCAACGCGGCCGATCCCATGGGCGATGCGCGCCGGCACGGCCTGGCGCAGGCCTCGGGCCGCTATCTGCTGCGCGGGCGCCTGCGCAACCTGGTGATCCGTTCCAGCGCGCCGCCGGGCGGGCGCCAGGTGGCCATCGTGCGCGAGGAGACCAGTGCCGAGGCCGCCCGCGCGATGCGCGATTCGATCCTGGCCAACTTGTCGCACGAGTTCCAGACGCCGCTGGCCGCGCAGATCGCCTCGGTGGAGATGCTGCGCGAGCACGTGCACGCCAGCGGTGACGCGACCTCGATCAAGCTGGTGGATTCGCAGTACCGCGGTGCGCTGCGGCTGTCGCAGCTGGTGGACAACCTGCTGGACAGCGTGCGCCTGGAAAGCGGCGAGATGCGACTGCGTCGCGAGGTGGTGGACCTGCCGGCGCTGGTGCGCGATGCGGTGGACCTGATGCGCCCCTTGACCGATCAGCGCGACCAGCATGTGATGGCGTCCCTGCCGCACAGCGATCGCCGCCTGATGGGCGATGCGCAGCGGCTGTCACAGGTCGCCATCAACTTGCTTGCCAACGCCAACAAATTCGCGCCGGACCAGAGCACCATCTGGATCGAACTGGTCTGGGGGGAGGAGACGGTATCGCTGTGGGTCGAGGACGAAGGCCAGGGCCTGCCGCCGCTGCGCCACCGCGCCGACCTGTTCGCGCCGTTCCGCCGTTCGCCCGACCAGGAGCCGTCCCAGCGCGGCACCGGCCTGGGCCTGGCCATCGTGCGCGCGCTGGTGGAGCAACACGGTGGTGAAGTGGTGCTGGCCGAGCCGCGCCACCGCCGCGGTGCGCGCTTTGGCGTGGTGCTGCCGATGGAGCCGGCCTGATGCGCATCCTGATCGTCGATGACGATGTCGAGCTGGTCGGCCTGCTGCAGTTCGCGCTGAGCGGCGCCGGCTATGAAGTGGTCACCGCCTTCGATGGCGAGCAGGCACTGACCCAGTTCGAGAAGCATGCCCCGGAGCTGGTGCTGCTGGACGTCAACCTGCCGCGTCGCGATGGCTTCAGCGTGCTGGAAGCGCTGCGCCATCACAGCGAGGTGCCGGTGATGATGTTGACCGTGCGCGCTTCGGAGGAAGACGAGGTGCGTGGGCTGGATTTGGGCGCGGACGATTACCTGCGCAAACCGTTCAGTCCGCGTGCGCTGCTGGCACGCGTGCGTGCGCTCCTGCGCCGGGGCAGCGATGGCGATGGCGAAGTGCCGCTGCTCAGCAGTGGCTCGCTCACCGTGGATGCAGAGCGCAGCGAGATGCGCATCGGCCACGGTGAGGTGGCCCGCCTGTCCACGCTGGAGTTGCGCCTGCTGCGGCTGTTGATGAACCACCGCGGGCGGCCGGTCGACCCCGAACGCATCATCGGCTTCGTCTGGTCTGATCGCGACAGCGCCGACCGCGATGCGCTTAAGCAGCTGGTGCACCGCCTGCGTCACAAACTGGCACGCATTGGCGGCAGCACCGACTGGATCGAACACGTGCCCAACGCGGGCTACGCGTTGGCCAACGAACGCACCAGCTGACCAGCAACGGCATCATCCGCGCCTCGCGTCGTCGTTGCCGCCCGCCCCCAGTCGATCAGGCGTGGCGTTCGCGGGCGATGGCACGCCAGCCGATATCGCAGCGGTGGAAGGCGTTGTCCCACGTGACCTTCGCCACGCCAGCGTAGGCATTGGCCTGCGCGTCGGACACGCTGTCACCCAGCGCGGCCACGCACAGCACGCGACCACCTGCGCTCACCACCTGGCCCTCGGCGTTCAAGGCGGTGCCAGCATGGAACACCTTGGCGCTGGCCGGCACCTCAGCCAGGCCATGGATGACGTCCCCGGTGACCGGTGTCTCCGGATATGGCTTGGCGGCGATCACCACGCCCAGCGACGGGCGTGGATCCCACTGCGCATCGGTGACGTCGAGCTTGCCGTCGATCGCCGCGTCGAGCAGCTCCACCAGGTCCGACTGCAAACGCAGCATCACCGGCTGGGTTTCCGGATCGCCGAAGCGCACGTTGAACTCGATCACCTTCGGCGCGCCATTGGCGTCGATCATCAGCCCGGCATAGAGGAAGCCGGTGAACGGCACGCCGTCGGCGATCATGCCCTGCACGGTCGGATTGACCACCTCGCGCATCACGCGCGCGTGCACGTCAGCCGTGACCACCGGCGCGGGTGAGTACGCGCCCATGCCGCCGGTGTTCGGACCGGTGTCGCCATCGCCTACGCGCTTGTGATCCTGGCTGGTGGCCATCGGCAGTGCGGTGACGCCATCGACCATCGAGATGAAGCTGGCTTCCTCGCCGTCGAGGAACTCCTCGATCACCACGCGCGCGCCGGCATCGCCGAAGGCATTGCCCGATAGCATGTCGCGCACGGCGGCCTCGGCCTCCTCGAGCGTCATCGCCACGATCACACCCTTGCCGGCGGCCAGGCCGTCGGCCTTGATCACGATCGGCGCGCCCTTGTCACGGACATAAGCCAACGCCGCATCCACGTTCGTATGTACTTCGTAGAACGCGGTGGGGATGCCGTGGCGCGCCAGGAAGTCCTTGGCAAAAGCCTTGCTGCCCTCCAGCTGCGCGGCCTTGGCGGTTGGCCCGAAAATGCGCAGGCCCGCGCTGCGGAAGGTATCGACCACGCCGGCCACCAGCGGCACTTCCGGCCCAACAACGGTCAACGCCACGCCTTCGTCCTGCGCCAGCTGCAACAGTCCGGCGATGTCGGTGACCTTGACCGGCACGTTGCGGCATTTGGCTTCGGTGGCGGTGCCGGCATTGCCCGGCGCGACCAGCACTTCTGTGACGCGCAATGACTGGGCCAGTTTCCAGGCCAGGGCGTGTTCGCGGCCGCCAGAGCCGATGACGAGGAGTTTCATGAGCTACCTTAACCAAAGGAACAAAGCATCAATAAGTTGGGCTGACCAAAGCCACGCCGCAGTTCGAGTTTCAGCAGTCGCTCGGTCGTTTCATCGAGATGGTCGCGGCAATGGGTGCGTCTGGGTGTGCGGGCGCTCGACATGGTCCGGTTCTGATGGGCGCTGAACGATCAAGCTAAACGCCCTTCAGGAGCTGCCAACGGCCGGACGTCGTAGGAGTCCGAATACAGCGACGGCTCTTGGATAAATGCCTGAAATGCCTAACGCCGGTGAACACCATCGCGATGCCGTGCTCGTCGGCGGCGGCGATCACTTCGTTGTCGCGCATCGAACCGCCCGGCTGGATCACCGCGCTGATGCCGGCGTCGGCAGCGGCATCCAGGCCGTCGCGGAACGGGAAGAACGCGTCGGAGGCCATCACCGAACCCGGCACGACCAGCCCGGCATCGGTCGCCTTGATGCCGGCGATGCGCGCCGAGTACACGCGGCTCATCTGGCCGGCGCCGACGCCGATCGTGCGGCTGTCCTTGGCGTAAACGATCGCGTTGGATTTGACGAACTTGGCCACTTTCCACGCAAATAGCAGGTCGGCGAACTGCGCTTCGCTCGGCGCAACCTTGGTCACGACCTTCAATTCCTCGCGCGTCACCACGCGGTCATCGGCGGTCTGCATCAGTAGGCCCGAGCCGATCCGCTTGGTGTCGATGAAGTGCTTGGACGGCGGCGCCAACGGAATGCGCAACACGCGCACGTTGGCCTTCTTGGTCGCGTACTCCAGCGCGGCGGGCTCGTAGTCCGGAGCGAGCAACACTTCGACGAACTGGCGGTCCAGGATCACCTTGGTCGTAGCCGCATCCAGCGTGCGGTTGAAGGCCAGGATGCCGCCAAAGGCGCTGGTCGGGTCGGTGGCGTAGGCCTGCTCGTACGACTGCCCGACGTTGGCGGCCACCGCAACGCCACACGGGTTGGCGTGCTTGACGATGACGCAGGCCGGCGCGTCGAACTGGCGCACGCATTCCCACGCTGCATCGGCATCTGCGATGTTGTTGTAGCTCAGCTCCTTGCCCTGCAGCTGCTCGAAGGTTGCCAGCGAACCAGGTGCCGGATACAGGTCGCGATAGAACGCGGCCTGCTGGTGTGGGTTCTCGCCGTAGCGCAAGTCCATCACCTTGACGAAGCTGCCGTTGGCCTGCGCGGAAAACGCGCTGCGCACTGGCACGGCATTCGTCGTGTCGGTCACGGCCGACAGGTAGTTGCTGATCGACGCGTCGTACTGCGCCACGCGGTTGAAGGCGGCCACCGACAGCGCGAAGCGCTTGGCAGCCGAGAGCTGGCCGTCGTTGGCGTCGAGTTCGGCCAGCAGGTCGGCGTACTGGTCCGGCGCAGTGGCCACCGCCACACGCGCGAAATTCTTGGCCGCGCTGCGCAGCATTGCGGGGCCGCCGATGTCGATGTTCTCGACCGCGTCCTCCAAGGTGCAGTCATTCTTGGCAGTGACCGCTTCGAATGGGTACAGGTTCAGTACCAGCAGGTCGATCGGGGCGATGCCGTGCTGCGCCATCACCGCGTCATCGGTGCCGGCGCGGCCGAGCAGGCCGCCGTGCACCAGCGGGTGCAGGGTCTTGACGCGACCATCCATCATTTCCGGGAAGCCGGTGACCTCGGAGACATCCTTGACCGACAGGCCGGCCTCGCGGATCGCCTTGGCGGTGCCGCCAGTGGAGAGCAGCTCGACGTTGCGGGCGGCCAGGGCCTTGGCCAGTTCGATCAGGCCGGTCTTGTCGGAAACGGACAGCAGCGCCCGGCGCACGGGCAGAAAATCAGCGGACATGGGATCAGGAGATGGCGAAGCAGGCCGCATAGTGTAAAGCCCTGGGCCGCCGGCACTCAGGTGGCCCGGCATGTGCGGAATGCGACCGGCGCCTCAAGCGCTGGAGGTTGCGGTCGTTACCATCCCTGAACGCGGCAATGGACCACAGGGGGAACACCATGCACCAGGCGAAGCACCGCTTCATCAATCCCATCTCCGAGGCGGGCACCGTTGCGGACGATGCGGCCGCCCGCGCAGCGGCGCGGGCCATCGATGCAGTGGTGGGGACGGATCCGCCGCTGCCTGCGCCTGGTGTGATGCTGGCCTGGCTGCATCTGTCCGCCCCGGTGCGGACCTTCAGCGGGCTGGTCCTGCTGCTGGCCACGGCGACCCTGCTGATGCCGTTGGTCTCTGGCGGCGAATTATTGTCCGCCTCCGTGGCCTGGCCGCTGCTGGCATGCGCCGGGTTGGGCGTGGTGCAGCTCTATTGCGCGCTGCGCGTGCAGTTCGGTGCGGATCTGGCGGGGGCGCTGTTGCATGAGCCTGAGCCGGACGATGCGGCGATAACGGTCGATGCGATGCTCAACCAGCTGGGCGTGACCGCGCGGCCTCCGGCACCGCCGACGATGGCCGCACGCTGGCCCGGCCTGCGCCGCTGGCTACGTCTGCAGATGACCTGCGCTGCGGTGCAGATGGGTGTGCTGCTGCTGGCACTGTGGCAGGCGGTGCAGCTGGCGGTCTGAAACTACTCTTTACGGATTCGATGCCCGGCGCCACGCGCGCCGTGACACCGCGTGCGCCGATCAGGCCAGCCCGTAGTCCTTGAGCTTCTTGCGCAGCGTGGCGCGATGGATGCCCAACAGCGCGGCGGCACGGCTTTGGTTGCCCTCGCAGTGATTGAGCACTTCCACGAACAGCGGGATTTCCATCTCGCGCAGCACGATCTCGTAGACGTCATCCGCGTCGCAGCCGTTGAGGTCGCGCAGGTAACGCCGCACGGCGGTGGCGACGTGTTCGCGGAGCGGCGACTTGGGCGTGCCACGACTACTGTCCTGGCGGGTGCTGGCGGCGTTCAACGTGATCCCCTGGAATCAAGACGGGCTGTCCTTGGCCCGCCAGCGACCGCATGGGGGCTGACGGGGAGGGGAGTCTAGCGCGTGCGCCGCCAGCCTGCACCCGCCGCAGGCGCGGCGGCGATCAACGGAACTCGAAGGCGAACGCCACGGTCGGCACGTTCGGCTCACCGAGCAGGGCGCTGGCCTGGACACTCTGACCAGGTGCGAGCAGCGCCTGGGGATCGCCTGCCGGAAGATATTCGGCGGGCTGGAGAATACGTGCGCCGACGACGCGGCCATCGGCATCGGACAGGCTCACGCGCAGCGCGGGCAAGGGTTGCGGCCACGTGGCATCGTTGCGGAAAGTGGCCTGCAACTGCAGCACGCCGGGTCGACCGGAGACGCCACGCACATCGCGCCCCTGCATGTGGAACGCCGACAGCTCGCGCCACGGTGCCAGCGTGCAGCCGGCAACGCCGCACAGGCGTGTCATCCAAGGGCGCCACTGTGCGTCGCTTGCCAGCACATCGCGCTGCGACAGCAGCAACTGCACGGACAGCAGCACGACCAAGGCGCCGGCGATGCCCCACTGCAGGCGCGGAACCCGCATGCGTGGTGCTGACTTGCTTGGGGCGATGAAGCTGGGGGATGCCGTCTCCTCGCCTTCGTCCGGTGCGCGGTCCCGGTGTGCAGGCGGCGCGTCTGCGGCCGGCGCGATCACCGTGGCGCTGTCCTGCATCACGGATGTATCGGAAGGCGCAGGGACATGCACTCCGGTGCCAGGCGCGCGCAACGCAGAGGCGTCTTCGATGACCTGCGAGGACGAAGGCGCTGCGTGTGCAGCATCGTCCTGCGGGGTTTCCGATGGAGCCGGCGCGTTCGTGTCCGGTGTTGCATGGCGCATCGTCTCGGGGTCGATCACAAGGGCCGATGTCTTTGCCGCCTTGGGCGCAGGGAGGTCCGCGGCGTTATCGGCCGTGTCGGGCTTTTCTTGAAGGGCGACGAGGCCTTCGGATGCTTGCTCGATGGTGTCGTGCGCCACAGGCGCAGTGTCTGATCGCTGCGCGTCCGGTACGCGGTCCTGGGTGGCCCTGTCGTCGGCGGCACGTGCGTCGATCAAAGGAGTCGGCATCGATCTCGCGGCCGGCGCCGGCCGCAGCAGGGTAGCCAGGCTCGGGCCCACATCCAGCGGCAGGTCGTTGCCGCAATACGGGCACAGTTCCGGCACGCTGCCGTCGGGCAGGGCATGGAGTTCGGTGTGGCAGTGCGGGCAACGTGGCGCGGACATGGCGCTATTCAAGCATGCAGGGCCATGGCGATGCGCTCAGGCGCGACGGCGGCCATCGATACGCATCCAGTCGCCGTCCTGTTCGGTGCGCAGATCGTCGAACCAGGCCGCGTAGCGCTGTACCAGTTCGGCTTCCTGTCCGTGCAGGATGCCCGACAAGGCGATGTGGCCGCCGGGTGCGACGCGACGGGCGAGCGTCTCGGCCAACGCGTCCAGCGCGGTGGCGAGGATGTTGGCGACCACCACCGGATAGGTCATGACCGGCTCGTCGTGTGGCAGGAAGACCTGCAACTGCGTGTCCACGGCGTTGCGCTGCGCGTTGTCGGCGGTGGCCAGCAAGGCCTGCGGGTCGTTGTCCACGCCCACCGCCTCGGCCGCGCCCAGCTTGAGCGCCGCCAGCGCCAGGATGCCCGAGCCGCAGCCGAAATCGAGCACGCGCTGGCCTGTCAGCACGCCCGCATCGGCTAGGCCGTCGAGCCAGCGCAGGCACAGCGCCGTGGTCGGGTGTGTGCCCGAGCCAAAGGCCAGGCCCGGGTCCAGCCGCACCACGGCCGCGTCTTCAACCTGCGCCGCCTCGGGGATCTCGTGATTCCACGGCACGATGAAGGTACGGCGTCCGAACTGCATCGGGTGGAACTGATCCAGCCAGACGCGCTCCCAGTCCTGGTCCTCCACGGTGCGGAAGCTGGCGCTGCTCCAATCCAGTTCCGGGTCGAAGGCTTCCACTGCCGACAGCAACAGCAGTGGATCGGCCTCGTGCGGGAACAGCGCGGTCAACACCAGGGCTTCCCACAGCGGGGTTTCGCCCACGCCGGGTTCCAGGATCGCCTGCTCATTGCTGGTATCGGCATCGGCATCCAGTAGCGTGACCGACAGCGCGCCGACATCCTCCAGCGCGTGCTCGTAACGGGGCTGGGCGGCTTCGGTGCAACGCAGGGTCAGTTCCAGATAAGGCATGTGGGGCGGGAAGTCGGCGTCGATGGCCGCGCATGCTAGACCATCGGGGCCACGAGCGGCCCGATGTCCTGTACAGGTCCGCCTCGAAACGGTGCGGTAGACTGCGCGCCGGCCGGTGGCGCCTGCTGCCATGCCTGCCCAGCGCTGACACCCACCGAGCCGTCCCGCACGATGCCGTCTTCCGTTTCCCGAAAGACCTGGATGCTTGCCATCGCCACGCTGGTGGGCGTAGGCGCGTGGGGCTGGCTGGCCGATGGTGCCAGAGCGCCGCAGCGCGAGGCCACCGTGCCCGGACGGGCGGCCGCGCAAGCAATGGACGCGCCGCAAGCGACGCCGCGGCGCTGGGAGGTGCGGCCGGAAGACCGGCAGCTGGTGGGGCATGCCCTGCCGAACGACCTGCGCGATGCCTTCGAGCACGTCGATGATCTCTATACCTATCGCCAGCGCCTGCAGGCGTCGGTTGAGCAGGGGGATGTGCAGTCGGCCTGGATGGTCAGCCGCATTGATGACTATTGCGCGGGTTTTGCCCAGGATCCGCAGCACTACGACGCCGATACCCGGGTGATCGCGGGCATGGGGCAGGGCGCTTCAGCGGAAATGGCGGCGGCGCGTACGCATGTGGGTGCGCGCTGCGCCGGGTTCGCCCGCCAGTCGCGCCAGCCCAGTTCGGCGACGATCCTGGCCCAGCGCCGCACGGCTGCACAGGGCGGCAACCTGGCCGCCGAGGCTGCGCTGCTGGCGATGGGGCAGCCGCTGCGGGCGTCGGACGATTACCGCAGCGATCTGGTGAAGCGCGTCCGTGAATCGCGCGATCCGGAAGCCTATCTGGCGCTGTCGCCCGCCATGGGTGCGATGGGTGTTGGCGAAGACACTGCGCGTGGCGCCGTCTCGGGCAACCAGTTTTCCGAACTGGCCTGGCAGATGGCTGCCTGCCGGCTTGGCCTGGACTGCGGGCCGGACAGCGTGCTGATGACAACGTATTGCGCGAACGGCGGCATCTGCTCGCAGGATCGCACCCAGGATTTCCCGACGTTCGTGATGGACGCGGCCGTGCCCCGGCAGGGCGCCGACACAATCAACAACATGGTCAACAGCCTCGTGCAAGGCGCACGAAGCGAAGGAGAAGGGACGTGAACTACCGACGCATGCTGCGGGGTGCCCGCTTCTGGTTCTGGGTGGTGCTGTTCGTGGCCTACGGAGCAGGGGCGGTGGGCATTCTCATCGTGGACACGATGGAAGAGCGCTATCGCGATCTGCCCAAGGTGCAGCTGACCTCGGTCAAATCCGAAAAGGACGTGCGCCGGGCCAGTGCCGCCGAAGTGGCCGCCATCTATCGAGCACAGAGCGGCATGCCGTTCGCCACGCTGCAACCGGGCAGTACCTTCCAGGTGGTGTGGCCAGATGGTTCGACCGAGACGGTGATGGTGGTCAGCCCGACCTCGACGCTGGGGATCGAGCCGATGGCCGGCAGCCAGCAGGACGCACCGTTGCCATGATCTGAAGCCTGCACGCAGTCGGTCGCATCCGACCGGCATGTGGTGCAACACGCACGAAAAAGGCGGGGATGCCCCGCCTTTTTCGTGTCCGCACGCCGTTGACGACATGCTGCTGTCGGCGTGTCGACGCGCCGATCAGCCCAGGGCGATCGGCTTGTTCTTGCGTTCGGCCAGGCGCTTTTCCAGGTAGTGGATGTTCTGGCCACCGGCCTGGAAGCCCTTGTCGCGCATGATGCGCTGCTGCAGCGGGATGTTGGTCTTGATGCCGTCCACCACCATCTCGCTCAACGCCACGCGCATACGGGCGATCGCGGTATCGCGATCCGGCGCATGCACGATCAGCTTGCCGATCATCGAATCGTAGTTCGGTGGCACGCGGTATCCCTCGTAAATGTGGGTGTCCACGCGCACGCCCGGGCCGCCCGGGGCGTGGAAATGCTGGATCAGGCCCGGGTTGGGCATGAAGGTTTCCGGATCCTCGGCGTTGATGCGGCACTCGATGGAATGGCCGCGCAGGATGATGTCTTCCTGCTTGATCGACAGCTTCTGGCCGGCCGCGATCTTGAGCTGCTCGGTCACCAGGTCGATGCCGGTCACCATCTCGGTCACCGGATGCTCCACTTGGATGCGGGTGTTCATTTCGATGAAGTAGAACCGGCCGCCCTCGAACAGGAACTCGAAAGTGCCCGCACCGCGGTAGCCGATGCGGACGCAGGCTTCCACGCACACCTTGCCGATCTCGTTGCGCAGCGCTTCGGTGATGCCCGGTGCCGGCGCCTCTTCCACCACCTTCTGGTGCCGGCGCTGCATCGAGCAGTCGCGCTCACCGAGGTGGATGGCATTGCCCTGGCCGTCGGCAAGCACCTGGATCTCCACGTGGCGTGGGTTCTCCAGGAATTTCTCCATGTAGACCTGGTCGTTGCTGAAAGCGGCCTTGGCCTCGGACTTGGTGGTCTCGATGGCTGCTTTGAGCGCCGCTTCGGCATGAACCACGCGCATGCCGCGTCCACCGCCGCCGCCGGCCGCCTTGATGATGACCGGGTAGCCGATCTCGCGGGCGATCTTGGTATTGGCGACGATGTCATCGCCCAGCGGGCCGCCCGAGCCGGGAACGCACGGCACGCCGGCGGACTTCATGGCGCGGATGGCTTCGACCTTGTCTCCCATCAGGCGGATGGTGTCGGCCTTGGGGCCGATGAACACGAAGCCCGACTCTTCCACGCGCTCGGCGAAGTCGGCGTTCTCCGACAGGAAGCCGTAGCCGGGGTGGATGGCCTGCGCGTCGGTGACCTCGGCCGCGGCGATCAGGCGCGGGATGTTGAGGTAGCTCTCCGCCGATGGGCCCGGGCCGATGCACACCGACTCATCGGCCATGGCCACGTGCTTGAGGTTGCGGTCGACCGTGGAATGCACGGCCACGGTGCGGATGCCCAGCGCGTGGCAGGCCCGCAGGATGCGCAGCGCGATTTCGCCGCGGTTGGCGATGACGATTTTGTCCAGCATGGCGGCGGCCTTAGCCGATCACGAACAGGGGCTGGTCGAATTCCACCGGCTGTCCACTTTCGCCCAGGATGGCGACGATGGTGCCGGACTGGTCGGCCTCGATCGGGTTGAACATCTTCATGGCCTCGATGATCGCCAGCGTGTCGCCGGCCTTGACCTGCTGGCCCACAGTGACAAAGGCCGGCTTGTCCGGCGAGGGCGAGGCGTAAAAGGTGCCCACCATCGGCGAGCGCAGCACGTGGCCTTCGGGCAAGCTGCTGGCCGGCTTGGCGGTGCCGCCGGTAGACGCCTCGGTCGGCGAGCTCATCGGCATGGCGGCCGTGGGGCGCGCCTCGGTGACGGGGGCGTAGACCGGCGCGGATGCGACGGCGTAGCTGCCCTTGGGCGCACGCGCCAGGCGCACGGACTCCTCGCCTTCTTTGATCTCGATTTCGGAGAGATTGGATTCTTCCAGCAGGTCGATGAGCTTCTTGATCTTGCGCAGGTCCATGGTGGCCTCGTGTGGAACGTGATTCGAAAGGACTAGCGTCCCGAAGGGACGTGGTGATCGGGGGTTCGGTCAGCCGCGCAGGGCGGGTGACGGAAAGTATCGGCGGCGAGGATGAACCGAAGCGGCCAGAGACGTCGCCATGCCGCGTAGGCAGCCGGTTCCAGCACGTGAAAAAAGGCGATGGGGTTGCACGCAGGCGGCTCTCACATCTCGTCGCGAAGGCGTGGAGTGTGGGCGAAGCAGTCAATGCTGTCCAGTTCGCCGAAGTTCGCCGTGATTTAAGCGGTCGTTTGAATCCTACCGCTCAATCCATTCAGACAGCTCATCGGCGCGGAAGGGGCCGAGCTTCTGCTTCAGGATGCGCCCATCGGCTCCAATCAACACACTGTAGGGCAACACGCCCCGGCTGTTGCCCAGACGCACGCTGGCGTCATTGGCCGAGGGGGTTTCCAGCACGATCGGGTAATTGACCGGGACGCGCTCAAGGAAGGCGCGTACCGCGTCGGGCGTATCCAGCGCCAGGCCCAGCACCTGCACGCCGCGCTCGCCTTGCGACTGTGCCAACGCTTGCAGCGCTGGCATTTCCTCTACGCAGGGGGCGCACCAGCTGGCCCAGGCATTGATCAGCAGCGGCCGCCCCTGGAAACGCGTCCGCAGATCGACGGCGTTTCCGGCCAGATCGTGCAGCACCAGTGCCGGCATCGGCTGGCCGATCTGCAGTGCTGGCGCTGGCGGGTGCGTCGGCGATTCGCCCGGCCGGGATGTGTTCGACCAGTACACGCTGGCCGCCGCGCCCGCGATGGCCGCCGCCAGCGCCACGCCCAGGACGAGACGGTTCGAGGGGGTCACGGCTGCGCGGCGCGGTCCAGCGCGCCCTTGACGACGCCCTGGGTCAGCACGGTTGGCAGCACCTGGCCATCGCCGCCTGAACGGGGGAACACCACATACAGTGGTACGCCCACGGCCTGGTGTTGTTCCAGGAACCGGGTGATCTCCGGATCGACATTGGTCCAGTCGCCGGTCATCAGCACGGCGTCGTGGTCCTTGAGTGACTGGCGGAAGGCGTCGGTATCGAGCACGGCTTTCTCGTTGGCCTTGCAGGTCACGCACCAGTCCGCAGTCATGTCCACGAACACCACCCGGCCTTGTGCCCGCAGGTCTGCCAGCGCCTTGGCCGAATACGGCACCGTGCCCGCCGTGGCGGTAGCTGCGCGAGCGACCGGCGGCGGCTGTCGGGCGATCCAGCCCAGCGGCAACAGCGATGTCAGCAGCACGACAACCACCAGTGCGCGCTGCAGCGGTGCGCTGCGCAGCTGCAAGCGCTGCAGCCACCACAGGGCCAGCGCCAGCACGACCGCACCGGCCAGCGCCGCACCGATCGCATTGACCCCCCGCTGCTGGCCCACCACCCACACCAGCCACACGGCGGTCAGGTACATCGGGAACGCCAGCGCCTGCTTCAGCGTGTCCATCCAGGCGCCGGGGCGCGGCAGGCGATCGATCAGGCCGGGGATGAAGCCGATCAGCAGGAACGGCATTGCCAGACCAAGCCCCAGGGCGAAGAACACCAGCAGCGCCGGCAGCGCCGGGGCCGTGAAGGCATACGTCAACGCGGTGGCCATGAACGGCGCCGTGCACGGGCTGGCGACCACCACGGCCAGCACGCCGGTGAAGAAATCACCGGCCACGCCCTGGCGGGCGGTCAATGTCTGGCCGACGCCCGCCAGCCGGTAACCAATGCCGAAGACGCCGGACAGATTGAGTCCCACGGCGAACATCACATAGGCCAGCAACGCCACCACCCAGGGCTGCTGCAGCTGGAACCCCCAGCCCAAGGCCTGCCCGGCGCCCCGCAGTGCCAACACCAATCCACCCAGGGCAAGAAAGCTCAGCAGCACGCCGGCGGTGTAAGCCAATGCGCGACGACGGGCGCCACCGTCGCGGTTGCCATCGGCCAGGGTCAGCGCTTTGAGCGACAACACTGGCATCACGCATGGCATCAGGTTCAGCACTAGGCCGCCGGCCAGCGCCAGCAGCAGCGCCAGCAACAGCGAAGTTTCGGCGCGCGGTGGTTCGGCTTTGGCCAGCACGTCTGCCGGTGGCCGGGTGCGCTCGACCTGGGCGGGCGTTGCTTCGCCAGTGGATGCAGCGACAGGCGTGCCGGTCGTGGGCGCCGCAGCTTGCGCGGCCTGGCGCTCGGTTGCGGAGGTGACGTGCCCCGCGGGGATCGATACCGCCACGCTGCGATGCATCGGCGGGTAGCAGATGCCGTCCTGCTGGCAGCCCTGGAATTCCACCTGCAGGAGCGCGTCGCGCGCCGCGGTCGCCGTGCGTGCCAGCGGCACCGGAATCTCGACCTGGTTGAAATAGGCCTGCACCTCGCCGAAGTGCGCGTCGCGGTGTGCGGTGCCTGACGGGAGGCGTGCCGGGAGCAGGGCGATGCCATTGGCGCCTTCCAGCGCAAGCGTGGTCTTGTCGCGATAGACGTAGTAGCCAGGCGAGGGCGTGAAGCGCAGCAGCAGTTGGTTGCCGTCAACGGCGATGGCATCAACCTGGAATGCACGCTCGGCCGGCAGGGCAGGCGCATCCATGCCCGTCACGCCGCCGGGGCCAGGTCGCGAAAGCACGGGGATGGCGCCAGGCAGTCCGCGCAGCAATCCTGGGCCCGATGCGGCGGTGGCGCCCTCCCCTTGCGGCAGCGTGACGGTCAGCGTGCGCTGCTGGGGCGGGTAGCAGATGCCTGCGTCCGCGCAGCCCTGGTACTTCACCTTCAAGCTGATCTGAGGGGTGTTGGCATCGGCTTGACCGGCGAGCTGCGCGGTCAGGGTGTCTCGGTAGGTTTCCACCGCGCCGAAGAATTCGTCCTGATGCTTGTCGCCATCGGGCAGCGTCAACGCACCGGCGGAGAAGCCCGGTCCAGCACTGGCCGCGGAGGTGCGGTGCCGATACAGGTAATACCCCGGCGCGATCTTCCAGCTCAGCGTGATCTGGTTGCGCGTGTCTGCCTTGGCGGTCAAGACAAAAGCCTGGTCCACCGGCAGAAGATCGGTCTCGCTGATGGCAAGGGCAGGGCGGGCCATCAGTCCGAAGGTCAGGGCCAGCAGGCACAGCAGGGGGCGGAGCAGGGGCATGAAGCGGCTCGTGCAGCAGGGAGGTGCGGACATCCGGCGATGCCGCTTGCGCACGATTATGGCAGTGGCGCGCAAGCGCCTGCTGAAGCTTTCATCGATCCCCGGGGCGTCAGCTTCAGCGTGGGCCGGGCCGCTTGGCAGATCGGCCCGTGCGCTGGGAGGCCAGGGTTTCCAGCACTTCCAACACCGCCATCCGTGCCCGCAGCGGCGCGTCGCGGAACGCCTGCAGCAGGCGGAACTCGGTCGGGTCTTCCACCAGGATTGCCTCGGCCGTCGCGATTGCGTCCAGCTGCGCCTCACGCGACAACGCCATGTCGCCCCGTCCCGTGGCCAGCCATTCAAAGTGCGTACTGGTGGCCAGTGCGACCTCGCGCAGGTGCGACACGCTCGGGCTCTTGCCATGCGGCGCTTCCCAGTGACTCACCGCGCTGCGCTGGACCCCGACGATCTGGGCAAGTTGACTCTGTGAGTAGCCGGCAAAGCGCCGCGCCATTCGGATCCGTTCTGCTGAGGTCATTCACCCATTCCAAACGTATTACGTGAAGCACTGGGGGACGATAGCGGAATCCCAAGCAGCATGAATGCGTTGAGATACCGATTTTCACCTCGTGAACGAGAATAGGCATTGATTGATTGCTTTCGGTCACTCTTGCGCCGCAAAAACAGCATAAAAACGATATTTTTTGCGATCAGAGCTACCGATGCTCTCCTGATTTTCGAATGATTGATCCTCCGGGAGGGGTTTCGTTGGCTGTGTCCCATTGGTATCAATGACGGCATCGGCAGGATGCTGGTAAGTACAGGACGTCAGCGGGGGAGTGGCGCAAGTCAGGGCTGGATCAAGGACAACTAACCAAC
>JBEVNH010000162.1:0-6729 GCA_040508175.1 Pseudoxanthomonas sp. | reverse complement strand
CCACGCGCACCGCGCGCGCCACCCGCGCCGGCTCGGTCAACACGCTGCTGCGCAAGGGCGACCGCTGGCACGGCGACACCACCGACGGCGCCGGGCTGGTGCGTGACCTCACCGATCGCCACGGCCAGGACCTGCGTGGTCGCCGCGTGCTGCTGCTGGGCGCCGGTGGTTCGGCACGCTCGGTGGCCCCGTCGCTGCTGGATGCCGGCATCCGCGAACTGGTCGTGGTCAACCGTACGCCGGAACGCGCCGATGAGCTGATCGATGCGATGGGCGAGCCCGGCCGCGCGCTGAGCCGCTACTGGGACGACCTGCACGACCTGGGCGACTTCGAACTGATCGTCAACGCGACCTCGGCCGGCCGCGACCCCAGCGCATCGTTCAAGCTGCCGCTGTCGCTGGTCAACAGCATGACCACCGCGGTGGACCTCAACTACGGCGACGCCGCCATCGCCTTCCTGGCGTGGGCGCGTGCGGCCGAATGCCGCAACACCGTCGATGGCCTGGGCATGCTGGTCGAACAGGCCGCCGAAAGCTTCCAGCAGTGGCACGAAGTGCGCCCGGACACCGATGCGGTGTACGCCGGGCTGCGTGGCAACCGCCGCCTCACCGGAGAGGAATGAGCATGCAGGGCACCGACCTGTTGATGACCGTGTTGAGCCTGGTAGGCGTGCGCCTGCCGGTGTTGATCGCGCTGACCATCGGCGTGGTCTGGGTGATGGACGTGCCGCGCGGGCCGGTGCGCAGCGGTGCGCTGGCCGGGTTGCTGCTGCTGGCGGTGACCACCGTGGTCGGCCTGCTGGCCTCGATGCTGCCGATGGTGCTGGTCAGCATGGGCCGCTACGAGTCCATTTCCGGGATGAACATGATCTTCGGTGTCGTCCACTTCGTGCTGTCGCTGATCGAAGCGTTCGGGCTGGTGCTGGTGGTCTGGGCGCTCACCCGTGCCCTGCGCGGTGGCGTGCCGCGCCCGGCCTGACCCTGCACGGGTCCCTGCGGCAGCGCAGGGACCGCTCCGCAGCGGCCTGACAGGTTCAGCGTCGGGGCCCGGGCGGACCGGCCCGGCATGCGACAATACGCAGCCTGATCCCGTACCGGTAATCCTGGCGTGACCGAACCTGTCGCCGTGCCGCGCATGCTTGATGACGCCTTGAAGGATGCAATCCGCAAGGCGTACACCACGCTGCAGGCCAACACCCCCGGCTTTGCCACCCGCCGCTCGCAGAGCCAGATGATCGGCGTGGTGTCGCGTGCGCTGGCCAAGAGCGGTGGCGTGGGCGTGGTGGAGGCACCGACCGGCGTCGGCAAGAGCCTGGGTTACCTCACCGCCGGCGTGCCGATCGCCATCGCCACCAAGAAGAAGCTGGTGATCAGCACCGGCACCGTGGCGTTGCAGTCGCAGCTGGTCGAACGCGATATCCCGAACTTCCTCAAGGCCACCGGGCTGGAAGCCACCGTGGCGCTGGCCAAGGGCCGCACCCGTTACCTGTGCACGCGCAATGCCGCCGAAGCGCAGGGCGAGGCCTCGCAGGGCGGCATGTTCGAAGACGAGCAGCCGCTGTACGACCGTCCGCTGGCACCGATTGAAATGGACATCGCCGCGCGGCTGACGGTGGCCTTCACCTCCGGCAGCTGGGACGGTGACATCGACAACGCACCGGAAACCATCAGCCCGGGACTGCGCGGCCGCATCACCACGCCGGCCTCCGCGTGTGCCGGACGGCGCTGCGCGTATTCGGCGCAGTGCGCGGTGCTGCGTTCGCGCAACACCGTGCGCGATGCGCAGATCGTGGTCACCAACCACGCACTGCTGCTGTCAGCGCTGTCCATCGGCGAAAGTGAGAACAACCAGCCGCTGATCGCCGCGCCGTCGGAGATGCTGCTGGTGCTCGACGAAGGCCACCACATCGGCAACGTGGCCATCGACCAGGGCGCGGCCAGCCTGGCGCTGGATGACATGGCCAAGCGCGTCGGGCGGCTGCAGATCCTGATCGCCGGTGCATACCGTGCGGTGGACAAGGACCGCCTGGGCAACCTGCTGCCGAACGAGGCCATCGAGGTCGCCAGCAACGTGGCCAAGCAGCTGCGCGCCTTCCGCGACCACGTCGAAGCCTTGTGGATGCCGGCCCCGGCGGACGAAGAACCGATGTGGCGCGCGGCCAACGGGCGCCTGCCCGAGGCCTGGCGCGAGCCGATCGAAGCGCTGGCCGACGACACCCGCAGCCTGTTCAACTGGGCGCACGCGGCCAACGCCCAGGTCGCCAAGGGCAAGCAGGATGACCCCGCCCGCGAGCGCCTGCAGCGCAACCTCGGCATGGCGCTGGAAATGATCGAAGGCCAGTACAACCTGTGGCAGGCCTGGCGCCGCGAAGACAAGGACGGCGCACCGCCGATGGCACGCTGGATCACCGCCACGCGCGAAGGCGACCTGGTACTGCACGGCTCGCCGGTGTCGGCCGCGCACGTGCTGCGCAAGCTGCTGTGGGATGAAGTGGATTCGGTGGTGATGACCTCCGCCACGTTGACCGGCGGTGGCGATTTCCAGTCGCTGGCCATCGACAACGGCATTCCGGAGGACGCCGAAATGGTGTCGCTCTCTTCGCCGTTCGACCTGCCCAACCAGGCCGAGCTGATCGTGCCGCCGTTCCCGGTCACGCCGGACGACCGCGAAGGCCACCCGCGCGAAGTGGCGCGTTACCTCGGCAAGGAACTGGACTGGAAGAAAGGCTCGATGGTGCTGTTCACCTCGCGCTGGAAGATGGAAAAAGTGGCCGGGCTGATGCCTGCCGCCAAGCGCAAGCAGGTGCTGGTGCAGGGTGAAATGTCCAAGACCCGGCTGATCGACGAACACCTGCGCCGGGTTGCCGCCGGCGAAGGCTCGGTGCTGTTCGGCCTGAACTCGTTCGGCGAAGGCCTGGACCTGCCCGGCGAAGCCTGCACCACGGTGGTGATCACCCAGGTGCCGTTCGCGGTACCGACCGATCCGCAGACCGCCACCCTCAGCGAGTGGTTCGAAGCCCGCGGGTTGAATGCTTTCAACCTGATCGCCGTGCCGCACGCGCTGCGCACGCTGACCCAGTTCGCCGGCCGCCTGATCCGCACTTCCACCGATACCGGCCGCGTGATCATCCTCGATTCGCGCCTGCTCAGCCGCCGCTACGGCAAGCGCATCATCGATGCGCTCCCCCCGTTCAAACGCGTGATCGGCTGATTGCCCGCCGCCCCTGGATCACACGTGATCGGCTTATCGCCCTGGGTAGTGCCGAGCCATGCTCGGCGGCTTCCCACTTCCAGTATCTGTTCCCCTCAACGTCCCGTCGGGTCCGGCCGACCTGGTGCGCAAGCGGACGCTCACCACCAGGCTGGGCACACAGCGCGATTCGCACTGGCCTGATCCGTCTAAAGATGGACTTCGGCACTCTCCATCAACGCTACAACCCTGGCTACAACCGACACCGGTAGATTCCTAGACGAGGCGATCATCCTGGATTCCAGCGACGCCCTCGCTCCTCCTGCTGCTGCACGTGCGTCGATCCCTCTACCCTGTGCCAGCCACGAAAGGCTGACGTTCATCACTTCGCTCAGGCGCTGGAGATGTGCGATGGACGGCGAAAAGCCGTGCTCACGTTCCCAATGACCGACTGTCGAACGGTTGACGTTCAAGGCAGCGGCGAGATCGGTCTGTGAGAGCCCACGGTCCACTCTCGCTCTGCGTAATCGTGCAGCCAGTGTCGTCTCTGCGTCCAGATCCAAAGCAGTCTCCGCGAAGCGCTCTCGAGCATGGTCCTAGTGTTCGAGAAGGCGCGTCGCCAGTCAAAGGTCGACGGCGACCTTTCGCCGCATCCCGGTGTGGATCAAGGCAGCGAAATCAAAGCCGAAAATGCCTTGCTGTGTGCTCCACAGCAACACGCTTGCGATTGTCTCCAGGAGCGGGGATTAATGGCCGCGGACGTTGAGCAGGAGCGTATCTGGTGTCACCACGGCATAGATCGGGGAAGCCATGGATTCTGGGCTTGATGCACCTCATTGAAGCCCGGGACCGGGTACAAAACAGTACCGCTTGGCTCTCGGTGGAGCCGGCGGACGTGGTGCCTACGGCTGCCACCCTTCTCCACTGACCTGAAGGCGGCAATCGTGATCGCTTACTACTTCAGCTTGGCGTACAGGCGCCTGCTGGCAACCAAAGGCATGAGCATTGCGTTGATGCTCGCACTGGGCCTGGGTGTCGGGGCCAGCATGACGATGCTGACCGTCGTCGACGCAATGACATGGGATCCGTTGCCAGGGCGCAGCAACCATCTTTTCCATCCCATCCTGGATCCTCTGCCGGCGTCATATCCTGTCCGCGCTGGACGCGATCCACGAATGGCCATGGCATGGCCGGATGCACAAGCGTTGCTCAAGCTGGGCCCCGCTTCCCATCAGGTGGCGCTTGCCTCCGGCAGGTTGCTCGTCGACAGCCAGATGGGTGTTCCCCGACCCTTTCACGCGAGAGGGCAGTACGCCACTGCCAGCGTTTTCGAGATGTTCGGGATAGCCATGGTGGCCGGCCGCCCGTGGACACAAGGCGAACAGGAGCGTCGCGCGCGCGTGGTGGTGCTGAGCCGCTCGTTGGCCGCGCGGGTCGGTCTTGGAGAGAGACAGGTGGGTAACACCGTCAGGCTGGGCGGGCGCTCGTTTACGGTGATTGGTATCGCCGAGGAGTGGAAGCCGCGGCCCCGTTTTCACACCGATCTCCAGCAGGAGGTCTTCAAAGGCTCAGAGGAGTTCTTCATTCCTCTGGGCTTGACGATGGACCTCGACCTGGAGGTAACAAGCAGCCTGTTTTCCTGGTCGGACGCGGGCACGGGAAACAGGCTGGAGGATCCCCGATCCTCGTGGCTCCAGTACTGGGTCGAGCTTGGCGACGATACCCGGAAAACGGCATACATGCGCTTCCTGGAGCACTACGTCCAAGCCCAGGTCGACGTGGGTCGCTTTGAACGATACGTCACGCCGCGTCTGCCGAGCCTGCACGAGTACCTCAACGAGCAGCAGATCGTGCCGGATGAGGTCAGGTTGCAGCTTGCGCTATGCATCGCGTTCCTCGCGGTGTGTCTGCTCAACATGAGCGCCCTGATTCTCGCCCGCTTCCTTGGCAGGAGCCATGAAATTGCCATTCGCCGCGCCTTGGGCGCGCGGCGAATCGACATCGTCGGCCAACTACTGAGCGAGGCGGCGATCATTGGGGGCTGCGGTGGACTCATCGGGTTGCTTGTCGCCCAATTGGGTACTGCGCTGGTTCGCCGCCAGCCCGAAGACTACGCGGCCCTCGTGCATCTGCATCCCGCCCTGATGATGGCCACGTTTGTGCTCGCGCTGGTCTCAAGTCTACTTGCGGCGCTGCCCCCCGCGCTGCGTACGCTTTCCGGACGCGTGGCCATGCAGATAAGTGTCGCCGAATGATATTCAGTCAGATTCCGTTGATTGCAAGATCGCTGAGGCGCAACCGGATCACGGCGCTCGTCCTCTCCGTGCAGATGATGGTTGCCACGGCGTGCGTGGCCAACCTGACGTCTCTTCTGATGGACAGACTGTCCACGTTGGGTCTGGATACGGGAATGCAGGAGAACGGCCTGCTGGTCGTCGAGGCAGAGTTCATTGGAGATCCCGCCAGGAACCCCTCCGCCGCCATAGCGACGGACGTTGAAACCCTGCACCGTACGCCCGGTGTGAGCGATGTCGTGGCGGTTGGGTCGCTTCCGTTGTCAGGACGGAACTGGACAGCTGGCTTCACCGACAGACCCATTGAAGGGGACCAGATCGAAGGCATAACCGAGGTGGAGCCTTCGGTGTATGCGGTCTCTGCTCCAGCGGTGCGTCTACTGGGGCTGGAACTGATAGCCGGACGGGATCTTTCGCCTGATGCGTTCGTCGCCATGCGTTCCAAGGATGGGTACGCAGGGCTGCACAGCGCAGGCGAAGCTGTTTTGTCCGAAGCAATGGCGAGGCGTATTTTTCCTGGCGGTAGTGCGGTCGGCAGGTTCATCTATGCCGACGCAAGGTACCCGGTGCGCGTGGTCGGCGTTGTCAGGAGGCTGTCCAGGCCTGTGCTCCGCAATCACGAAGATGACGGCCTGTCCCTGATGCTGCCGCTTGTCCCTGATACGAACCGGGTCATGTACGCCATCCGCGAGTCGACGGGCGTAGCGGGCATTGGCGCGGACAACGCGCGGGAGGTGTTGTTCCAGCTCGATCCTACGCGCAGCATCGTGAGCAGCACCACCTTCGGGGAGCTGCGTTCGGATTACCTCCGCCATGACCAGATCATGGCCGTCGTTTTCCTGAGTGCCACGCTCGCACTGCTCCTGGTGACGGCCATCGGCGTCTATGGGCTGTCCAGCTTCTGGGTTCGCCGACGCTATCGGCAGATAGCCATAAGGCGCGCACTGGGGGCGCGAAGGGTGGATGTCATGGTGTATTTCCTGGTCGAAAACCTGATGCTGGCGGCGGCAAGCACGTTGATCGGGACGGCCGCGGCCATGGGCATCAACCTGCTGGTTGCCAGACACTACGAGGTGGCACGACTGGGCCCGTCCTATCTGCTGGCGGCAGCACTTGCGGTTATTCTGCTTGGGCAGATCGCGGCATTTGTTCCTGCCTGGCGTGCTGCCAGGCAGGGGCGGTAGAAGGGGGCCGAAATGCCCCAAGGCTATGCCGGTCGTCCTGACCGGCACCCTGCGGGCCGTC
>JBEVNH010000154.1:0-32449 GCA_040508175.1 Pseudoxanthomonas sp. | reverse complement strand
GGCTGCTGCGCGCAGGCGGCCAGCGGAAGCGTGAGGGCCGCCAGGGCGAACAGTCGGTTTCGGACAGGATGGGTCATCGAATGCATGCCTCGAAGCAGGAAAACGGAAGGAACGCCTGCGGCGGTGACCGCAGATGGAGTGCGACCGGACCTTTCGGCCAGGTATCGGAGCCGCCGCTCAGGGGGATGGGTCCCCAGGCTGCATGCCAGCCGGTGTCGCCGGCACCTCGCGCAGCTGCGGCTCGAATGGATAGAAGCCCGCATTGTTGCTGCTACCGCCAAAACTGGCGGTGTAGGGGCTGTTGGCATACTGCGGCAGCACCGACCGTGGCCACGGACGGGAGGCCGGCGCGTCCATGCCGCCCGCGAATGGATCATGCCCCGCCACGGCCTCTTCGGAGGACAACCGGTGCAGCGGTGGCAGCGCCACCGGCGCACCGGCCGACGCCAACTGCGGCATCTGGCTGCGCTGCTGCGCCACGCGGGCCGCCTGCTGACTGCGTGTGGCGCTGCCACGACGCTCCGGGTTGCGAGCCTGACGCGGGCCGATGCTGGCCACGGCGACGCCAGCCGCTGCCGTTGCAGCGGCACTCGGCGCAGGCGTTGAAGGCGTGGACGGGACCGATGGCGGCGCCAGCGGCTGGCTGCTGGCAGCATCCGCGACCGTTGCCACCGCCGGTGCTTGTGCGGCGGCCGGCGTGGACTCTACTTCAGCCAAGGTCCCGGCCCCTGTGGCGGGCGTTTCTGACGCATCCGGCAACTGCCGGGCCACCAGCAAGGCGAGCAAGGCGACCGACGCTGCCAGCGCTCCACCGCCCCAGCGCAGCAAGCCCGTGCGTGGGCGTGCGGCGCGCCGGCCCGTTGGCGCCGCGGCATCCCGCGTAACCGCCGCGGCGACGTGTGCCGCAAAATCCACCGACGCCGTGCGCACGACCTGTCCGCGCAGCACGTCACCGCACAGTTGCCAGCGCTCCAGCGAACCACGCAGATCGTCGTCATGCTCCAGCCGTCGCAGCAGGAAGCGCGCCTGGTCCGGCGCCAGTTCACCATCCATCAGTTCGGAAAGCTGCTGGCTGTAGTGCTGTTCGAATTTATCGGTCATATCCGGGAACGCTCGCGGGTCGCGCTTGCGGTATCAAGCAGGGGACGCAGTTCGGCATCGATGGCCTCACGTGCGCGGTAGATCCGCGAACGCACGGTGCCGATGGGGCAATTCATCTTCTGCGCGATCTCCTCATAGCTGAGTCCTTCCACCTCGCGCAGGGTAATGGCGGACTTGAGTTCTTCCGGCAACCGATCCACCGCGCGCATCACAGTGTTCTCCAGTTCCTGACGCATGAGTTCGCGTTCGGGCGTGTCGGTGTCGCGCAGGCGCGTGCCGCCATCGAACTGCTCGGCTTCGCTGGCATCGATGTCGTCCGTGGGTGGACGGCGGTTATGGGCAACCAGATGATTCTTTGCAGTATTCACGGCGATCCGATGCAGCCAGGTATAGAACTGGGCGTCGCCGCGGAAATTGCCGATCGCGCGATAGGCGCGCATGAAGGCTTCCTGGGCCACGTCCTGTGATTCGCTCCAGTCATGCACATAGCGCCCGACCAGCGCGACGATCCGGTGCTGATACTTGCGTACCAGTAGATCGAAGGCTGAGCTGTCGCCGCGTTGCACGCGCCTGACCAGTTCAAGATCCAGCTCCTGTGGTGATTCCTCTCCGGCCATGCCGGGCTGCACTCCTGTCAGCTCGGCGGTAAAGCCGTGCCTTGTGACCGCCTGCGCGGAAAAAAGTTCAACGATGTTTCGATGGGGCAAATCCGATGGGTTCCCGGTCGAGCATCGCTCCCTTGCGGGTGCGGCCGGGAGCCTTGTTCCCATATGCGGATTTGACGCAGGCCAAACAAGCTCACGATCATAACGACCTTGTCCATACGTGAACGGATGGTTGCCTCCATGACGGCGAGCTTCGACGGGCTGCGATTCAGCCATTGGAAAACGGCCCAACGTGAGGACGGCGTGGTCGTGCTGTCGTTGGACCGGGCCGAGACTTCGGTCAACGCACTCTCCCAGGATGTCCTGATCGAGCTGGGGGATCTGGTAGAGCGTCTGGCGATCGATCCGCCCAAGGGCGTCGTGATCGCCTCGGCCAAGCCCAGCGGTTTCATCGCCGGCGCCGACCTGAAGGAATTCCAGGAATTCGACCGCCGCGGCACGGTCAACGATGCCATCCGCCGGGGCCAGGCGACCTTTCAGAAGCTGGCCGAACTGCCCTGCCCCACGGTCGCGGCCATCCATGGGTTCTGCATGGGCGGCGGCACCGAGATCTCGCTGGCCTGCCGCTATCGTGTGGCGTCCAATGACGCCTCCACCCGTATCGGCCTGCCGGAAACCAAGCTGGGCATCTTTCCCGGCTGGGGAGGCAGCGCACGCCTGCCGCGACTGATCGGTGCGCCGGCGGCGATGGATCTGATGCTGACAGGCCGCGCGGTGTCCGCATCGGCCGCCCGTGCAATGGGCCTGGTCGACAAGGTAGTGGACAAGGCGGTGCTGGAAGACACGGCCGCCGCGCTCGCCCTGCGCGGCACCAAGCGCCCCTTCAAGCAGCGCTTGGCCGGCTGGGCCACCAATACCTGGGCAGCGCGCAAACTGCTGGCCCCGCAGATGACCAAGCAGGTCGCGCGCAAGGCGCGCAAGGACCAATACCCCGCCCCCTACACGTTGATCAATGTGTGGCAGCGCAGCGGCGGCAAGAACATCCAGGGTCGCCTGGATGCCGAACGCCGCGGCGTGGTCAAGCTGGCTGGAACGCCGACCGCACGCAACCTGATCCGTATTTTCTTCCTGACCGAGCGGCTCAAGGGACTGGGCGGAAAGGATCACCAGATCCAACACGTGCATGTCATCGGCGCCGGCGTCATGGGAGGTGACATCGCCGCCTGGTCGGCCTACAAGGGCTTCACCGTGACCCTGCAGGACCGCGAGCAGCGCTACATCGATCCTGCGATGACCCGCGCCCAGGCATTGTTCGACAAACGCGTGAAAGACCCGGCCAAGCGTCCGGACGTGGCCGCGCGACTGAAGGGCGACCTGTCCGGCGACGGTGTGACCCATGCCGACCTGGTGATCGAGGCCATCGTCGAGAACCCCGAAGCCAAGCGTGCGCTGTACGAAAGCATCGAGCCACGCCTGAAGCCCGACGCACTGCTGACCACCAACACTTCTTCGATCCCGCTGGTGGAGCTTCGCGAGCACATCCAGCGTCCGGCGCAGTTCGCCGGCCTGCACTATTTCAACCCGGTGGCGCAGATGCCGCTGGTGGAAATCGTCCAGCATGACGGCCTGGATACGGCCAACGTGCAGCGTCTCGCAGCCTTCTGCAAGGCACTGGATAAATTCCCGGTGCCAGTGGCGGGCACGCCGGGCTTCCTGGTCAATCGCGTACTGTTCCCGTACATGCTGGAGGCGGCCACCGCCTACGCTGAAGGCATTCCCGGCCCGGTCCTGGACAAGGCCGCCGTGAAGTTCGGCATGCCGATGGGACCGATCGAGCTGATCGATACCGTCGGCCTGGATGTGGCCGCCGGTGTAGGCAAGGAGTTGGCGCCCTTCCTCGGCCTGCAGATCCCGCAGGCCTTGCAGTCGGTGGAGCCGGACAAGCGCGGCAAGAAAGACGGCCAGGGCCTGTACAAATGGGAGAAGACCGAGCGCGGCAGCAAAGCCGTCAAGCCTGAAGTGCCCAAGGACTACCAGGCGCCGGGCGACCTGGAGGACCGCCTCATCCTGCCGTTGCTCAACGAGGCGGTGGCCTGCCTGCACGAGGGGACCGTGGCCGACGCGGATCTACTGGATGCCGGCGTGATCTTCGGCACCGGCTTTGCACCGTTCCGCGGTGGCCCGATCCAGCACATCCGCGCCACCGGTGCCGACGCGCTGGTGGAGAAGCTCAAGGTGCTGCAGGCGCGCTACGGGGATCGCTTCGCCCCGCGCCCGGGCTGGGACAACCCGGTGCTGCGTGAACCTGTCGCCTGAGTACCTCTTGTCCAGCATCCCGCTGCGCTGGCCAGGCGGCACGCGCGACGGGTAGTGACCAGGTACTGCGCATTCAGCCCTGACACTGCGCCCGCGCTGCCGGATCGGGCATCATGGCCCTCACTCGAGACTTCATCTTTCAAGCAATGTTCAATCTTTCAGCGCCTTCCTCGGGCACCTATTTCCTTGCCTTCCTGCTCGGCGGCCTTGGCGTTGCCGCGCGCCTGCATTACATCCCCGCACTGGTGCCCTACGCCTTCTGGCTGGTGTGTGCCGGACTGGTCGTTCTGTTGCTGGGCAACATGCTCAAAAGCCTGTAGTCCACGCATCTTCCACGCTGCACGGCAGACATGAAAAGCCGGGACCCGCCCGGCTTTTTCATGTCACGGCGGGGCAACCCCGATGCACTCACATGGTGTGCGTGGGCTTGTCCGCGCTCAAGGTGCCTGCCAGCAAAGTTTCGATGCGGTTCTTGATCGCCTCGCCATCGGCGTTGTCGGCAAACTGCACACCAATCCCGGCCGTGCGCGCACCCTGCGCGCCCGCAGGCGTCACCCAGATCACCTTGCCGGCAATGGCCAGACGCTCGCTGGATTCGGGTAGCGTCAGCAGCAGAAAGACCTCATCACCCAGGAAGTAACGCTTGGGCGTGGGCACGAAAATACCGCCCTGCTTCACAAACGGGATATAGGCGTTGTAGAGCGCGGCCTTGTCTTTCACTGCCAGCGAAAGCATGCCTTTGCCGCCTATCGGGACATTCATCGACGATCTCCATGTGCGGACGGGCCGCTGTTGCTTTCACGCCAGGCGAGCAACAGCTCGACCATGGCCAGATCCGCGCGGACCGTGGTCCGCAGCAGGTCGCGGGTGCGATTGGCCGCGTCGAACCACCGTGCAAGCTTGTTCAATCGCGCCGGATCGGTCAAGCCAGTCGACGAAGCCTGCGCAAGCGCCAAATCGGCGGCATGGCGCAGCCGCAGGTCGGCATGCGTATCGCTGCTCCAGCGTTGCGCCGTCTCCACCGCGCTGGCATCGCCGCGGCGGACGCGCTCCAGATCCTTGGCCACGTCCTGACGCAATGCCATGCCGTCATGGCGTAGCCATTCATCGGCCAGGCCCGGGTGGCCCCGCGCGGCGTCCAAGGCCTGCGTGGCCACGGCCGCGTCATGTCCCTGCACCTGCAGCCACTGCAGGGCCTCGTCTGGCGCAGGCAAGCGGAACTCCAGCTTCTGGCAGCGGCTGCGGATGGTCGCTGGGAGCCGCATCGCGTCGGTCGCAACCAGCCACAGGTAGCGCCCCGGCGCTGGCTCTTCCAGCGTCTTGAGCAAGGCGTTGTAGGCCGAACGATTCACCGCATCGGCCGGATCGACGATAGCCACCACGGCGCGGCCATATTGCGGGGTCAAAGACAGCTTTTGCGACAGCTCGCGGATCTGGTCGATCACGATCTCGGTGCGCAGCTTGCTGCCGTCGCGCGTGGGAATGAACGACACGCGGTGCATGTCCGGATGTGTTCCTGCACCCAGCAGCTGCAAGTTGCGATCACCCGGCACCGGTGGGCCGCCACACAACACGTACTGCGCCATCGCCTCGACCACCGCGCGCTTGCCCAGCCCGGTTGGCCCGCAGACCATCAGGCCATGGCCCATGCGGCCGGTTTCCAGCGCTGAAATGGCATGGTCGAACGCGCGCTGCTGCCAGGGCGAGAAGGCATGACTCATGCGCCGGCGACCTCCATCCAGGCACGCACCACGCCACCGACATCGGCTGCCACCGCCTGAGGCGACTGCGCCGCATCGATCACGCGGAAGCGCGCGGGCTCGGCGGCGGCGCGGCGGCGGAAGCCCTCGCGCACGCGTTCGAAAAAGTCGTCCTGCTCGCGCTCGATCCGGTCCGGCCACAGATCGCGGCCGGCCGTGCGCGCGCGTCCTTCGCGTACATCCAGGTCCAGCAGTAGGGTAAGCCCGGGGCGCAGGCCGACGACTTTCTGCTCCAGCGTCTCCAGCAATCCCGCATCCAGTCCCCGCCCTGCGCCCTGGTAGGCATAGCTGGAATCGGTGAAACGGTCGCTGATGACCCAGGCACCGCGCTGCAACGCCGGGCGGATCACGTTGCGAACGTGCTGGGCACGGGCGGCGAACATCATCAACAACTCTGCCTCGGGGACGAGGGCTTCTTCGTGCTGGCCAAGCAGCAGTGCGCGCAACTGCTCGGCCAGCGGCGTGCCGCCGGGCTCGCGGGTCAGCACCACTTCCTGGCCAGTGCGCTGCAGCTGCTCGCGGATGGCGGCGATCGCACTGGTCTTGCCTGCGCCTTCGCCGCCTTCCAGGCTGATGAAATGCCGATGCTGGAGGATCGCCTGCGACATCACGGGGCGACCTCCGGCACAGCGGCGTCTTCCGGCAACGGTGGGCGGCGCAGCTGTCGCAGGTAACGCGCCACCGCGGCGTTGTGGTCGGACAGGGTCGCGGAGAACACATGCCGCCCGCTGCCATCGCCCAGGGCGACGAAGAACAGCGCATCGCCCGATGCGGGATTCACAGCGGCCTTGAGCGCGTCCAGGCCCGGCATGGCGATCGGCGTCGGCGTCAGGCCGACGCGCGTATAGGTGTTGTACGGCGTGTCGGTGGTCAGGTCGCGACGACGGATATTGCCGTCGTAGACGCTGCCCAGTCCGTAGATCACGGTGGGATCTGTCTGCAGCAGCATGCCCACCTTCAACCGGCGCGCGAACACGCCGGCGATCTGCGCACGCTCCTGCGCGATACCGGTTTCCTTCTCCACGATGGAGGCCAGGATCAGCGCCTGCTCGGGCGAGGACAACGGCAGGTCCGCAGCCCGTTGTGCCCAGACCTCGGCCAGCGCGCGCTCCATGCCGGCATGGGCCTGTTTGAGCACATCCAGATCGGTGTCGCCACGGGTGTAGACGTAGGTCTGCGGCAGGAAGCGTCCTTCCGGATGCTGTCCGGCAAAGCCCAGCGCCTGCATCAGTGCCGCATCGTCCAGCGCATTGGTCCGGTGCTCCAGCGGCGTGGCCTTGGCCAGGGCGGCGCGCAGCTGGCGGATGTTCCAGCCTTCGACGATCGTGAAGCGGTATTGCAGCACCTTGCCGTCGCGCATCCGCTGCAGCAGCGCGCGCGGGCTGGTGCCCGGCGTCAGCGGGTACTCGCCCACTTTGAGGCGTGCGGCCACATCCATGTGCCGCGCCAGCAGCTGCCATTCCAGGTCGTGCCCGGTGGTGATGCCCGCTTCGCGCAGGCGCCGCAGCACACGTCCGAAGGAATCCCCGCGCTGCACCTGCAGCGTCTGGCCTTCGGCCAGGCCAGGGATGGCGGTGTCCTGGAAGCGCTCGAAGCGCACATACACAAAGGCCCCCGCAGCCACGCAGGCGAGGATCACAAACAACACGAAGAGCGCCACTGCGCGGCAGCCGCGCCTCAAGGCTGAAACCACGATGCCTCCGGCAGCGCCGGTCTTGAAACAGGCCGAGCAGAATACCGTGAACTGCCGAAGGCCTCGTAAGCGATTGATTTAACGGGCATGCCCTAAAGCGCGCGCAGCACGCCCCGGGCTTTGGCGCGCGTTTCTTCCAGCTCGCGCGCTGGATCGGAGTCGGCCACGATGCCCGCACCGGTCCGGAAGTTCAGCCGATGCCCATCCTGCGTGCGCTGCAGCTCGGCGGTGCGGATCAGGATGTTGAGGTCGAGGTCGCCATCGCGGTTGAGCCAGCCGAAGGCGCCGGTGTAGGCGCCGCGCGGGGTCTGCTCCAGCTCGGCGATGATCTCCATGCAGCGCACCTTGGGGCAGCCGGTGATGGTGCCGCCGGGAAACGTCGCGCCGATGACCTCGCCCGGCGTCACGCCCTGGCGCAGCACGCCGCGCACGTTGCTGACGATGTGGTGCACGTGGGCGTAGCTCTCCACGGTCATCAGTTCGTCCACCGCTACGCTCCCGGGCGTGCACAGACGGCCGAGATCATTGCGCTCCAGGTCGATCAGCATCACGTGCTCGGCGCGTTCTTTCGGATGGCCGACCAGCTCGCGGATGCGGTCGGCGTCGTCGTCACCTTCGAAGCGCGCGCGCGTGCCGGCGATCGGCCGCGTCTCGACCATCTCGCCCCGCACCGACACCAGCCGCTCCGGCGAGGAACTCACCACGGCCCAGTCCGGCTGCACGAACAGCCCGGCGAACGGGGCCGGATTGGCTGTGCGCAAGCGCGCGTACAGCTGCGCGGCCGACGCCGGCGCAGGCAACCTCGCATGCCAGGCGCGGGACAGGTTCACCTGGAAAATGTCACCCGCGACCAGATAATCGAGGATGCGGTGCACGCCTTCGACAAAGCGCGCCGGGGCATCTTCTTCCAGCCCAAGCACGCCCGGCCAGGCCGGCCAGGCGGGGACGACGTCGGTAACGGTGGCGACATCCGCCAGCACCTGAGCGACCAGTGCCTCGCAGCCCTCCTCGGCGACCACCCACCCCTCGCCCGTGGTGCGATCGTGCAGGATCGCGGCAGGACAACGCAGCGCGACGGCGACCGGCATGGCGTCATCGCGCTGGGGCAGCCCCAGCGTGGGTTCGATCTGCTGGGCCAGCTCATACCCCAGCATCAACGCCCAGCCGCCGCGAAAGGGCCAACGCCGTTCATCGCGCATGACGCGCGCCGCAATCCACGTCTGGTCCAGCAGCGACAGGAAGCGCCCTTCCAGCGCCTGTCCGGCGCCATCGCGGGTAATGCCGTCCGCCCCCAGCGTCAACGCGGCCGTCGGCGAACCGCCCTCCTGCGCGACCAGCAGCAGATCCCAGCGCCCATGCGTCGTTCCGGAGGCCACGGACTCCAGCAGCATCGGATAGCGCTGCGGCGCTTGGCCATGCAACGCCAGCAGGTCGGGAACCGGATGCAGAGCATGGACCAGATTCATGCGGAAGTCCTCGGTCAGTATGAGACGGATACACAAACGGCCCGCATCGCGGGCCGTCTGCAGACACCGGCGATGCGCGCGATCAGAGGCGCTTGAACACCAGGGTGCCGTTGGTGCCGCCGAACCCGAATCCATTGGAAACGGCTACGTCGATCTTCTTCTCGCGCGCCACGTTCGGCACGTAGTCCAGGTCGCAGCCCTCGCCCGGGTTGTCCAGGTTGATGGTCGGCGGAATCACGCCATCGTGGATGGCCAGGACCGAGAAGATCGCCTCGATGCCGCCCGCGGCGCCCAGCAGGTGACCAGTCATCGACTTGGTCGAGCTGACCATCATCTTGTAGGCGTGATCGCCCATGGCGCGCTTCATCGCTAGCGTTTCGGCCAGATCGCCCAGCGGTGTGGATGTGCCGTGCGCGTTGAGATACTCGACCTGCTCCGGGTTGATGCCGGCATCGTTCATGGCCGACTTCATGCAGCGCGCCGGGCCACTGCCGTCCTCGCTCGGGGCAGTCATGTGCCAAGCATCGGAGCTGGCGCCAAAGCCGGCCAGCTCACAGTAGATCCGCGCACCGCGTGCCTTGGCGTGCTCGTATTCCTCGATCACCAGGATGCCGGCGCCGTCGCCCATCACGAAGCCATCGCGGTCCTTGTCCCAGGGGCGCGAGGCGCGCGTGGGATCGTCGTTGCGCGTGGACATGGCCTTCATCGAACAGAAGCCGCCCATCGAGGTCGGCGAAGAGCCGCGCTCGGCACCACCGACCACCATTGCGTCGGCATCACCGTACTGGATCATGCGCATGGCCATGCCGATGGAATGGTTGGCCGTGGCACAGGCCGACACCGCCGAGAAGCCAGGGCCCTTCAGGCCCTTCATGATGCTCAGGTGTCCGGGCAGCATGTTGATGATGGTGCTGGGGATGTAGAACGGCGACACCTTGCGCACGCCGCCGTCCAGGTATTTTTCGGTCTGCTGTTCGATACCGAGGATGCCGCCGATGCCCGACCCGATGATCGCGCCGACGCGCTCGGCATTTCCCTCGGTGATCTCCAGGCCCGAATCGTCCATGGCCATCAGCGACGCGGCGATGCCGTAGTGGATGAACGGGTCCATCTTCTTGGCGTCTTTCAGACCCACGAACTTGGTGATGTCCAAGTCGCGAACCTCACCCGCGATGCGGGTGGGAAACGTGGAGCTGTCGAACGAGGTGACAGGTGCGATGCCCGAACGGCCATTCTTGATGCCGTCCCAGCTGCTGGCCAGATCGTTCCCCAGCGGCGAAACCATGCCCATGCCGGTGACCACGACGCGACGTCGACTCATAACGCTACTCCACGAAGTAAGAATGCAGCCGGCCCGTTGCCGGCGAGGGCGCCAACGGTGGCGCCAGATGCGCACGGGGCCGCATCTGCGGCCCCGGCACGACTTGCTTCAATCCCGCATCAGGCCTTGACGTGCGCCTTGACGTAGTCGATTGCCTGCTGCACGGAGGTGATCTTCTCGGCTTCTTCGTCCGGGATCTCGCACTCGAACTCTTCTTCCAGCGCCATCACCAGCTCAACGGTATCCAGGGAGTCAGCGCCGAGATCGTCGACAAACGATGCGCTGGTGGTCACTTCTTCTTCTTTAACGCCAAGCTGTTCAACAACGATCTTCTTGACGCGCTCTTCAATGCTGCTCATGGATATCGCTCCACGCGGAGTTGGGGAAAACAACGAATAGTTTAGTGTAAAGAACCGGCTACGGGCAGACCCCTGCAACCGCTTCTGAATCAGCCACTTACGGCCTGATTTTCGCTTACGGCATGTACATGCCGCCATTGATGTGCAGGGTTTCGCCGGTGATGTAGCTGGCCGACGGCCCCGCCAGGAAGGCCACGGCATTGGCGATATCGGTCGCCTCCCCAAAACGGCCCAGGGCAATCTGGCCCAGCATCGCGTTCTTCGCATCCTCGGGAAGGGCGCGGGTCATGTCGGTATCGATGAAGCCGGGGGCTACGACATTGACCGTCACGCCGCGGCTTCCGATCTCCTTGGCCAGCGATTTGGAGAACGCGATGATGCCGGCCTTGGCCGCCGCATAGTTCGCCTGGCCGGGATTGCCGACCAGGCCGATCACCGAGGCGATGTTGATGATGCGGCCCTTGCGCGCCTTCATCATGCCGCGCAGGACGGCCTTGGACGTGCGGAATACGCTGGACAGGTTGGTATC
This sequence comes from Pseudoxanthomonas sp., assembly GCA_040508175.1. GTDB lineage: Bacteria > Pseudomonadota > Gammaproteobacteria > Xanthomonadales > Xanthomonadaceae > Pseudoxanthomonas_A. The sequence continues at coordinate 21,299 of JBEVNH010000154.1, read as the reverse complement.
GATGATGGCCTGCCAGTCGTCTTCCTTCATCCGCATCAGCAGGTTGTCGCGGGTGATGCCGGCGTTATTGACCAGGATCGAGATCGGTCCGAATTCCTTGGCGGTCGCATCGATCAATGCCTCGATGGCCGCCGTATCGGTCACGTCCAGCGTCCGGCCGTGGCCGCCGATGGCTTCCATGCGCTGGGCGATGGCCTGCGCCCCGTTGTCGGAGGTCGCCGTGCCGATGACGGTAGCGCCCTGCCTGGCCAGCAGGTCGGCGATGGCGGCGCCGATGCCGCGGCTTGCGCCGGTGACCAGCGCGATCTCGCCCTGCAATGGCTTGCTCATGGAATGCGTCCTTTGAATCAGGTCAGGTGCCGCAGGCGCGGCAGGAAAGATCAGGGAGCCCAGGCTTCCAGCGCACCGGCGAACTCCGATGGCGTGGCCAGGGCGCGCGCGTCAACCGACTTGTCGATGCGCTTGATCAACCCGGTCAGCACCTTGCCCGGGCCGCACTCGGCTGTGCGCGTGACGCCACGCGCCGTCAGCGCCTGCACGCATTCTGTCCAGCGAACGGGCAGGTACAGCTGACGCACCAGCGCGTCGCGGATCGCGTCGATGCCATCGTGGATGCTGGCATCCACGTTCTGCACCACCGGCAATACCGGGACCTGCCACGCCATGCCGGCCATGGCCTCGGCCAACCGGTTGGCCGCATCGCGCATCAGCGGCGTGTGCGAAGGCACGCTGACGGCCAGCTTTACCACCTTGCGGACGCCGCGCGCAGTGAGCTCGGCGATTGCCGCATCCACCGCTTCGGTATCGCCGCCGATCACGATCTGGCCGGGCGAGTTGTAGTTGGCCGGCACGACCGTCTTGATGCCGGAGACCTGCGTGCACACCTCGGTCACCATCGCATCTTCCGCACCCAGCACGGCCGCCATGGCGCCAACTCCTGCCGGCGCGGCGTCCTGCATGAGCTGGCCGCGCAGGCGCACCAGATGCGCACCGTCATGCAGATTCAGCGCCCCCGCGGCGACCAGCGCGGTGTACTCCCCCAGGCTATGCCCAGCCAGCGAGGCCGGCCTGGCGCCGCCCTCGGCCAGCCACAGACGCCACACCGCCACACCTGCCGCCAGCAGGGCCGGCTGTGTGTACTCGGTGCGATTGAGAAGATCTTCCGGACCGCCCTGGGACAGGACCCAAAGGTCTGTACCCGCGCCTTCCGACGCCTCGGAAAAGGTTTCTCGGATCTGCGGGTGCAGCTCGGCCAGTTCGGCCAGCATGCCCAGCGACTGCGAACCCTGTCCGGGAAATACGATGGCGAGATTGGAGTCGGTCACGCAGGCACCTCAAAAAACCAGCGGGCGATAATACGTGCGAAACAGGGCAGGCGTCTGTACTGGGGCGTATGCGCAGGCCGTCAGCCGGCGAGAATCCGCAAGACGTCCAGATCGCCATCGCTGAAGTAATCCACCATCAGCACGCCGACCACCAGCAACCCCAGCGAGGTCGCCCCGTGAATCACCAGGATCGCCTGCGCCAGGGTACGCGCGGAACGTCCGAAGTGGCGGGCCACGCCAGCCAGACGCTGCAGCCGCGTGGTGGCCTCATGCGTCGCTTCCCGTATCCGCGCATCCTGCTGCGCCATGGCATCGGCCATCAGCTTCTGCAGGACATCGGGGCGCGATTCGTAGTAGCGCGCCACGCCATAGCCGAACATCAGCCAGTCGCGCGCCTGGGCCTGGGCCAGCGTCATCACTTCCAGCGGATCTTCCTCGAAGTCGATGAAGCCGATCTGCGTACCATCGAAGGTCATGTTGCGCGGCACGGGCTGGCCGAAATAGGCGCCACGCGCGTGTGCTTCGGCGATGGCCTGCACCGCCAGCCGCATCAACGCGTCGCGTGCCGCGTCCGAGCTGGCTTCACGCAGGCAGGCATTCAACGAGCGCCCGTTGTCGCTCAGCATCAACGAACGCTTGCCCTGTCCCAGCACCTGGGGAACGTTGACATGCTGGGCCGCCAGCTCCCGCAGGCGACGCGCCTCGATGGCCCGCGCCGCGTCGCCGCCCCGATGCGGCGGTGGACGCAGCGGGCCGATGCCCAGGCGGTTCACAAGCAACTTGAGCGCACCGAGGGACATCGCGCGCCCGCCTTCGGGGTAATGCTTCAACCAGGCCCGCTGACGGGTGGCAAGCTGCATTTGTTCGACCATTTCACACCTCCTGCGCCATACACGCATGGTGGCGCGCACAACGGCGAAAGCCGGGCTTCCCCGGCAATCGATTCAAAATTCGAGGGATTCAAGACGCTGCGACGTTCGCCGCAGCGCAGCGCATCAATAGCGCAGCAGGGCCGAACCCCAAGTGAAGCCACCGCCGAACGCTTCCAGCAGCACCAGCTGCCCGCGTTGGATGCGGCCATCGCGCACCGCGGCATCGAGCGCCAGCGGAACGGACGCCGAAGACGTATTGCCGTGCTTGTCCACGGTGACCACGACCTGCTCCATCGGCATTTCCAGGCGCTTGGCCGTGGCTTCGATGATGCGCAGGTTGGCCTGGTGCGGGATCAGCCAATCCAGCGCGCGCTTGTCCAGGCCATTGGCTTCGAGCGCCTGGTCCACGACCGAGTCCAGCGCTTTGACGGCGTACTTGAAGACGTCGTTGCCCTTCATGGTGATCTTGGCGCCCATGTTGGCCTCGTCCGCCTTGAAGCCACAGGAAATGCCTACCGGATTCCACAGCAGCTCCTTCTTGCTGCCATCGGCATGCAGGTGCGTACTGAGGATGCCGGTCTCGGCGTCGGCCTTGAGCACCACGGCGCCAGCCCCGTCGCCAAACAGCACACACGTGGTGCGTTCGGTCCAATCGACGATACGGCTCAGCGTTTCGCTGCCGATGACCAGCACCGTGCGGACATCGCCGCAACGGATGAACTTGTCGGCCACGCTCAGGGCGTAGAGAAAGCCCGAGCACGCAGCATTGACATCCAGTGCTGCGCCCTTGTCCACACCCAGACGGGCCTGGATCAGACAAGCGCTCGAAGGAAAGATCAGATCTGGCGTGGTGGTGCCCACCACGATCATGTCGATGTCGGCGGCGGTGACGCCTGCCGCCTCCATCGCACGGACGGCCGCCTCGTACCCGAGGTCGGACGTGGTTTCGCCTTCGGCCGCGATGCGGCGCTCCTGAATGCCAGTCCGGCTACGGATCCACTCGTCGCTGGTCTCCACCATCTTCGACAGATCGTCGTTGGTGAGAACCTTCTCCGGCAGGAAACTCCCCGTGCCGGCGATACGCGAAAAAATACGGCCGTGACTTGCCGGCTGGCTCATGTGCGCTCCCGCGACGTGGCCCGCGGGCGGGCCGTGACTTTCAATGGATCAGACAACGGCGCGACAGGCGCGCCGTTGCATCACTCTTCGTCAGCGACTGCGGTCTTGGTGGCGATGACCTTCTTGCCACGGTAATAGCCGTCGGCGGTCACGTGGTGGCGCAGATGGATCTCACCCGTGGTCGGGTCGGTGGCCAGCTGCTTGGCGGTGAGGGCATCGTGCGAACGGCGCTGGCCGCGGCGGGACGGGGTGACTCGGGATTTCTGTACTGCCATGGTCTTGCTCCAACGGGTTCGTATTACTGCGGTTCGTGTTGCTGCGGGCCGCCGTAGCGGTCAGTTTTTGTGCTTCAGCGAGGCCAGCGCCGCGAACGGACTGGCCTGCTCCGCTTCCTCTGCCTGCGGCGACCATTCCTGATCGACCACCGGCATGTCCGGATCCAGCGGAACGGCTGGCACGGCGAGCACCAGTTCGTCCTCCACCAGATCCAAAGGCCGCAACATGCCGTCTTCGGGCACCAGCAGCGCTTCGTAGCCAGGCGGCAACGCCACCTCTTCAGCCTCATCACGGATGAGACCCAGACGCTGCGTCATCGAGACCGGGAACAGAAAACGCTGCAGACTGCGCTGGCACTCCAGCGGCAGTTGGGCAGTGATCTTCAGTTCCACGTAGGACACCTGGAGCACGTCGCGATCAAACTGCAACGCATACTCCACATCCCCGTCGGAATCGACCAGCAGGCCGTCCAGGCGCGTCAGTGATGACAGTGGGACGCGACCTTCGAAACTGCGCCGCGCCGCCACCATGCGCCAAACATCAAGATTCTCAGGCAGGTTCGCGGACATAAGCCGCAAAATGGTAAAGAGCGCGTGGCGCGGTGTCAAATCGACCCGATGCGACTTGTTGCCTCCCCTGGCAACCCACAGACTCGGGCCCCTGTCTAAGGCCGGCTATCCTGCATGCAACTGATTCTGGCGTCCACCTCGAGCTACCGCCGCGCCCTGCTTTCCCGCCTGGGGACACCCTTCGATTGCGCGAAGATCGTCGTGGACGAAACCCCGACCCGGAACGAACCGCCCGCCGATCTGGCCTTTCGCCTGGCGGCGGACAAAGCCCATGCCGGCCTCGCCCTGCATCCTGGTGCCTGCGTCATCGGCTCGGACCAGGCCGCCGATCTGGACGGAGAGCCCTTGGGCAAACCCGGCACCCGTGAAGCCGCCATCGACCAGTTGCGGCGGATGTCCGGACAGCCGGTGCGCTTCCATACGGCCGTGGCGGTGGCCACCCAGGACCGCATGCTGCAGATGGCTGATTGCACGACCGTGCGTTTCCGCACGCTGACATCAGGCGAAATCGCGCGCTACGTCGACTTGGAGTCGCCACTGGACTGCGCGGGGAGCTTCAAATGCGAGGGACTCGGCATCAGCCTGTTCGACGCCATCGAAACCCAGGACCCCACCGCGCTGATCGGCCTGCCCTTGATCGGCGTCGCCTGCCTCCTGCGGCAAGTGGGGTTCCAGGTGCCCTGAGATGGCCGCCTAGGGACGAATCACGACCGGTTCTTCCGGCCAGTCCTCGATGCTGCCATCGCGGCCGTGCAGGCGAAGGCCAAGCCAATGCGGTCCGGCCGGCCAAGCACGGGCATCGATTTTCGCCTTGAAGCCGACCTGCGGATGCTGTGGGTCGTTGGACACCTTCCAGTATTCGGCAACGCCGGGCATGGAATGGCCGTAACCCGAACGCGTCACGACCTTGCCATCCAGCAGGATGTCGACAGCAGCCAGGCCTACGCCATCCTTGAACGCCCAGCCCTCGACCTCGAAAACCGGCGCGACGGCCGCACCTGACGCGGGGGCATCCACCCAGGCCATTGCAGGCAACGTGCAGGGACCCGCGGCACGCCGCGTCGGAAGTCGGAACAAAAGGAAGCGCTGGTGGCCATGATCGACATGCACCACGCGCGGCGCGGGTAACGGACCCAAGCGGTCGCAAAGCGAGTGGTAGTGCTGCAGCAACGCCTTGTACTGCACATCGCCGGGCGCGACCACCAGCAGTGCGACCTCGCCCGCCATGTGCTGACGCTCCAGCTGCCACAACCGCAGTTGCGGCGCGCGCCCATGCTTGCGATTGAGCGGATGGTCGAGGACGGCGATATCCGCGTCGTGCACGGCAAAGCCCAGTTCCGCACCGACCTTGAAGTTGTCCGCCAGGATGCGCGCGCCCGGCAGCATGTGCCTGCGCTCTTCTTCGACCGCGTCCACCAGTGCCTCCCACCCGGCAAAGTTGTACGGGTAATACTTCGAAGCGGCCAGGCGCTCACGCAGGGCCGGCGTGGACAACAGCAGGTAATAACCCAGCACGCCCACCAGGCCGACGCCGCACAGCCCCCACAACGCCCGCCGCCATGGAAGCGTCCAGTCACGCATCACCCAGGGCACCAGCACCAGCAGCGCCAGATAGCCCTGCAAGGGCCAGTGGAAACTCACGCGATCGACATCGGCGAAAAAGCCAAGCACCCCATAACCAAGTGTCGAGAACGCCCCCATCCATGCGAGCGCGCGCCACGTTGCTGGAGGATGTAGGTCCTCGCGGCGCAGCCGGGCAATGCCCTGCACCATCGCGATCGCCAGCAGCGGCGTCACCAGCAGGAACTGCGCCGGCAGAAACACCAGGCCGCGCCACTGGAACGCCCAGGGATGCCGCTCAACCAATTGAAAGCGGAGGCCGGCATCGGCGTTCTGCAGGTTCCAGGCAATCAGCGGCGACCAGGCCACCAACCCGATCGCCAGTGCGACCCAAAGGCGCGGATCCCGTAGCAGCTGGCGCCCTTGCGGGATGCACAGCAGCGCGAGGAAGCCCACACCGATCACGCTGACGAAACGGTAATGCGAGAGTGCGCCGACCGTCAGCCCCGCGGCCAGCAACAGCACTGAGCCGGCGTCCACGACCTTCAACATGCGGGTGATCGCATCCATGCAAAGCACGGTCGCGAAGGCCATTGCCACATCCGGCAGCGCCAGCAGCCCCAGACTTCCAGACAGCGGCATCAACACCGTGAGCGTGGCCGCAAGCCAGCCAGCGCCCGGATTGAACAGCCTGGATGTGACGTGCCTCACCATCCACGGCAACGCCCCCGCCATCAGCAGGAAGGGCGCACGCACGGCGATCACGTGTTGCCCACCAAGCTCGGTCCCGAGACGGATCAGCCACGCGGTCAGGCCTGGGAGATCCGAATACGCGGCCGCAAGGTGCTGGCCTTCCTGCCAATAGAACGCTTCATCGACGAACAGCGGCAGCCGCGCGGCGATGACGAGCTTGATGGCGGTGACCACGCACCACAGCACGATGAAGCGGCGCGCCGCGCGTTTTTCTTCCTGCATATGCCGCTACACTTTTTTGAACGACGACGGAACGAGAACGCAATGCACGGCACGCCTCCCGCTCGACAGATGCTACCGGACGCGCTCGCACAAGCCCTGAAGGCCGCCCAGGATCAGGTGAATCGGCTGGTCTTGGGCAAACCATTCGAGGTGCGCCTGGCGTTCGTCGCAGCGCTGTCCGGCGGCCACCTCTTGATTGAGGACCTGCCCGGCCTGGGCAAGACCACGCTGGCGCATGCCCTGGCGGCCACGCTGGGCCTGGGCTTCCAACGCGTGCAGTTCACCTCCGACCTGCTGCCGTCGGACGTGCTGGGCGTTTCGGTGTTCGATGCACAGTCACGGCAATTCCAGTTCCATCCCGGCCCGGTCTTCACCCAAGTGCTGCTGGCCGATGAAATCAACCGGGCACCGCCGCGCACGCAAAGTGCACTGCTGGAAGCCATGGCCGAGCAACAGGTCACGCTGGATGGCGTGACCCATGCACTGCCGGAACCCTTCTTCGTCATCGCCACGCAGAACCCGGTGGATCTGCAGGGCACCTACCCATTGCCCGATTCGCAGTTGGACCGCTTCCTGCTACGCATGGGGCTGGGCTATCCGAATGCCGCCTCCGAGCGCGCCCTGCTGGCTGGCAGTGACCGCCGCGAGATGATCGCCCGCGTCGAACCGCTCCTCGACACCACGCGGGTGATGGCACTGCGCGAAGCGGTGGGTGAAGTCCATGCCAGCGATGCGCTCATCGACTACGTGCAGGCGCTGCTGACACGCAGCCGACAGCATCCTGGCGTGCGCGTGGGGCTGTCGCCGCGTGCTGGCATCGCCTTGCTGCGCGCCGCGCGTGCCCATGCCATGTTGCTGGGACGCGCCCATGTGCTGCCGGAGGACGTGCAGGCACTGTTTCCAGCCGTCGCCGCGCACCGACTGGTTGCCGAAGCGGAAGCAGCCTCACCACAGGCGCTGGCCAAGGCGATCCTGCACGCCGTCGCGGTGGACTGAGTCGACCCGGACATGCGCGACCGTTTCGAGGCGCTACTGGCCAGGCTCGCACGTCCACGCACGCGTGAGCGACTGCCCGTGCTATTGGACCGGCGCCGCGTCTACGTGCTGCCGACCGGCTTCGGTCTGTTCTTCGCACTGCTGATGCTGGCGATGCTGGCCGGCGCATTGAACTACAACAACAATCCTGCACTGATGCTATGCCTGCTGCTGGGCACGACCGGACTGGCGAGCTTGATCACGGCCCATCTGCAGCTCTCCGGATTGCGCATCGACACGGTGCATGCCGAGCCGGTCCAGGCCGGGCAACCGCTGCTGCTGCAGGTTGGCGTCTCCACCGGCGATGGCCGCGTGCGACGCGGCCTGCAGCTGCGACATGCACCTCTCCAATCGCGCATCCCGGAACTGGCGCAAGAGCCCGTGGTGGTCACGCTGGAGATTCCCACCGAGGTCCGCGGACTGCATGCGCTGGCGCGGCTGCGCCTGTCCACCACCCAGCCGCTGGGGCTGGCGCTGGCGTGGTCCTGGGTGTGGCCGGAGGTCTCACTGCTGGTTTACCCAAAAGCTGAGCAGCAAGGCCCGCCCTTGCCAGAAGGCGGCGGCAGCGCGCGGCAGTCCGTGCTCAATCCTGCCGGAGAGGATGTCCATCATCTGCGGCCGTATCGGCCGGGCGATCCACAGCGCGCGGTCGCGTGGAAGCCTTCTGCCCGCCGCGACATGCTGATGGTGCGTGAATTTGAGCAACCGCGCGGCGTGGAGGTCATGCTCGATTGGCAAGGACTCAGCGCCCTGCCCTACGAGCAGCGCATCCAGCGACTGGCGCACTGGGTGGACCTGGCCGAACAGCAGTCACGGCGTTATCGCCTCTCCCTGCCCGGCCAGCCAGCACTGGGGCCGGCCCAAGGTGCGGCGCATCGTCATCGATGCCTGCGAGCGCTCGCCCTGATGCCCTCCGAGGCAAGGCGATGACCCGCAAGCGCAGCGCCCTGGCACTGGACAGCCAGAGCCGGGCCTGGGTGCTCGCAGCGGCAGGCACGGCCTTGCTGCCGCTGCTGCTGCAACTGCCCTTGACGCTCTCGCTCACTACGGGCGTTGCCGTCGTGCTGACGGCATGGATCGCCTGGCATCGCCCGGTACCGGCCGCGCTGCGACTGGTGCTGGCAACTGCGATGCTGCTGGCGGTGTTCTGGTTGATGGGCTCGCGCTTTGGTCGCGACACCGGCTGCGGCCTGCTGGCGGTGATGCTGGCCATCAAGCCCAGTGAGACGGCCAGCCTGCGCGATGGGCGAAGCCTGGTCGGTTTCGCGCTCTTTGCTCCTTTCGCTGCGTTCCTGCTGGACCAGGGTCCCACCACCATGGCGCTGGGCCTGGCCGGCGCACTCTGCGCATTGCTGGCACTGCGGCGCATGGCGGATCTGGAAGGGGGCCTGGTGGACGTGACGCTCCCCCTTGGCACACGCGTGTGGGGTCTGTTGCGATTGATCGCTGTTGGCCTGCCGTTGGGACTGTGCGTGTTCTGGCTGTTCCCGCGCCTGGCCGAGCCCCTGTGGGGCGTGCCGGAACGCGCCATGGCCCGCCCTGGACTGTCCGATCGGATGGAGCCTGGTCAGTGGATCGATCTGATGGCCGATGACACCCCGGTGCTGCGCGTGCAGTTCTTCGGCGCATCGCCTGCGCCACAGGATCGCTATTGGCGTGGCCCTGTGCTGCTGGATTTCGACGGCCGCAGCTGGACACGCACCGATTGGCTGCAAGGCCTGGAAGTGCAGCCTGCCGCCCGACGGCCGGCGCGCTGGGATTACCAGGTGGATGTCGAACCCACCGATCGACGTGACATGGTGGCGCTGGACCTGCCTTTGAACCCACCGGAAGAACTGCGCCTGGGTTACGACTACGGGTTGCACACGCGCCGGCCGATCACCTCCCTGCGTCGCTGGCGCTTGCAGTCCGCTGCGCCGGCCGCCTTCGATGCGGCGCTGCCCCCCCTGTTGCGCCAGCGTGCCCTGGCACTGCCCGATGGCTTCAACCCGCGCACGCTGGCCTTGGCCAGGCAGTGGCGACAAGAGGTCGGCAATGACGATGCGGCCATCGTCAATCGCGCCATGCGCTGGATCAACGCCGAGTTTGGCTACACGCTCGACACTCCATTGCCGGGTCGCAATGGGGTGGACGAATTCCTGTTCCAGTACAAGCAGGGGTTCTGCCAGCACTTCAGCGCATCGTTTGTCGTCCTGATGCGCGGCGCGGGAATTCCGGCACGCGTGGTGACAGGCTATGCCGGTGGCGTGCGCAACCGCATCGGCGGTTATTGGGTCGTGCGCCGGATGGATGCCCACGCCTGGGCAGAGGTGTGGCTGGCAGGCCGTGGCTGGGTCCGGATCGACCCGACCGCCGCCGTTGCGCCGGAACGCATTTATGACACGCTGGAAGATCGCCTGGCGGCCGGTGACGATGCCGGCGGCTTCGGCCCCGATTTCGGCAGCGTCCGCGACGTGGGCGACTGGTTGCGCCGTGGCTGGAATGACCTCGTCCTGGGCTTTGATGCCAACCGCCAGCAGCAGCTCTTGCGCCCCCTGGGCCTGGACAGGCTGGATCCGGCGCGCCTGGGCGTGATTTTTGCAGTGCTGGCATCGCTGGTGTTGTTGGGCATGGCCTGGCTACTGGCGCGCGGTGAGCGGGAGCGCGACCCGCTGCTGCGGACGTGGCACCAGCTTGGGCGGCGCTACGCGCGGCGCGGCCTTGGACCTGAACCCCATGAAACCGCGCAACGCTGGGCGCAGCGTGTCGCGCGCAACGACATCGCAAACGGCCCCACCCTGCTTACACTCAGCGCGCGTTTCGCCCACGCGCGTTACGCTCGCGGTATCGCCGACGTCGCCGCGCTCATCCGTGACCTTCGCCGGCACCGTCCTTAAGTTTGTGGAGGCTGTGATGTTGAAGTCCAAAATCCTCTGGCGCGGCATGGCCGTCGCTTCGCTCGCCTTAACACTGGCCTCCTGCGCCACGGCTCCCAAGCCACTGCAGGGGGAGTTCAACCCCATTACGCCGCGTGACGCCACGAATGCGGGCCAACCCGGCGCGCAGGTACGTTGGGGCGGGTCGATTGTCGAGACCAAGCCCGGTCCGGATGCCACCTGCTTCCAGCTGATCGGCCGGCCGCTCAGCGCAACGGGCCGCCCGCAGCGCAGCGACCCTGATGCGACCGATGGCCGTTTCATCGCCTGCCGCGCAGGGTTCTACGACCCCGCTGTGTTTGCGCCGGGCCGCGAGGTGACCTTCATCGGGCGCGTGGAAGGCATGGAAAACACCAAGATCGGTGAATACGACTATCGCCTGCCGCGCATGCAGGCCGACGTCGTCTACCTGTGGCCTGAGATCCAGGACGTGCAGGTGCGGCCGTATCCGTATCCCGATCCGTTCTGGGGGCCGCGCTGGGGCGGGCCATGGGGCTACGGCTACGGCCGCTGGGGCTGGTAGTCAATGCGCTCCCTCTGAACATGAAAAGCCGCGGATCTCCGCGGCTTTTTCTTGAGTGATGCGAACAGCGCAAGCACGTGGACCGCTGCAGAACGGCCTTATCCTGCCGCCCCGAAATGCCCGAGGGGCGCACCCGCCAGCAAGTGCAGATGGAGGTGATAGACGGTCTGCCCGGCGTGGCCGCGGCAGTTCATCACCACGCGATAACCATCCTGCGCAAATCCCTCCTTGCGGGCGTATTCGCTGGCGGCCAGGACCAGCTTGCCGACCAGCTCGGCCTGGTCCGGCTTGAGGTCGTCCAGCGTCGGGATATGCACCTGCTTGGGAATGAAGAGCACATGCACAGGCGCCTGCGGTGCGATGTCCTTGAAGGCCAGCACATGCGCGTCCTCGTAGACGATGGCAGCCGGGATTTCGCGGCGGATGATCTTGCCGAAGAGCGTGTCGTTCTGGGTCATGTCGGTTCCTGCAAAGCGCGGGTGGAAGTCATCAGCGGGGGATCTCGCTGCGCGAGCCGAAGGCATGGGACAGGGTGCCGCGGTCGACGTATTCCAGCTCGCCCCCCAGCGGCACCCCATGGGCCAGGCGACTGGGACGCACGCCATGCTGACGGGCCAATTGCGCGACGTAATGCGCGGTGGCCTCGCCTTCAACGGTCGGGTTGGTGGCGATGATCATCTCTTCCACCCCGCCCTGCTGCAGGCGCTCGACGAGCTGATCGAGCCCGAGCTCGCGCGGGCCCATGCCATCCAACGGCGAGAGCTTGCCGTGCAGCACGAAGTACAGGCCGCGGTAACCGGTGGCCTGCTCGATGGCCAGCCGGTCCACCGGCGACTCCACCACACACAACTGCTGGCGGTCGCGGCTGGCACTGGCGCATAGGCCACACAGTTCGCCTTCGCTGAAATCGCGGCAGTGCCTGCACTGCCCGATCTTCTGCAGGGCATCGACCATGACTTCGGCCAGGCGCGCACCGCCCCGGCGATCACGGTCCAGCAAGTGGTAAGCCATGCGCTGAGCGGTCTTCTGGCCCACGCCCGGCAGCACGCGCAGCGCCTCGATGAACTGCTCGAGCAGGGGCGCGCTCATCGCACCACCCCATCCTTCACGTTGGCCGGCATCCGAGTCATCTGGCGATGGATCAGAACGGCAGCTTCATGCCCGGAGGCAGCGGCATGCCGGCCGTGGCCGATCCCATGCGCTCCTTACTCTCGGCGTCGATCTTGTTGGATGCATCATTGAACGCGGCGGCAATCAGGTCCTCGACCATTTCCTGATCGGACAGCACCGACGGATCGATGCGCACCTTGCGGCACTCCTTGGCACCGGACAGGGTCACAGTGACCATGCCGGCACCGGCCGAACCGGTGACCTCGAGCTTGGCAATCTCTTCCTGCGCCTTCTGCAGGTTTTCCTGCATCTTCTGCGCCTGCTGCATCAGTTGGGCGATGTTTCCACGCATGGTGTGTTCACTCTTCGAAAGGACGGATGGAATCGGGGACCAGCCGCGCACCGCGCTCGATCAGGCGCTGCACGTCCGGGTTCTGCAGGAACCCTGCTTCAGCGGAAGTCTGCCGCGCATCGCGTTCACGCTGGGTGCGCTGGGTCAGGGTTTCGGCCTGGATCGACATGGCGTCGAAGACGACCCTGGGCGCCGTGCCGAGCGATGGCGTCAACGCCGCCACCAGATCACCAATGGAACGCTCGGTGCGCAGGTATTCAAACGCCGGTGATAGGGACAGGCGCAACGTCGCATCGGCATAGCCGCCGAAGGCCACGTTGGCGGCCAATTCGCGCGACGGGCCACGCAAGCTGCAGGCGGCCACCAGGGCAAGCCATTGCTCGACATCGTCGATGCCGCGCAACGCCGCTGCGCCAGCGTTGGCAGCCGACGTCGACACCGCCGGTGCGCTGACCTCGATCGTCGTGGCCATCACCACCGGCACCTGCTCCAGCGGCGGTGCCGAGAAGGCCGCGGGTGCCGGCTCAATCACGCGCGCGGGCGGCGAACCCGGCCTTGGCCTTGCGGGCTCGTCCCAGGGCGGCGCATCGTCCGGCGCGACCTGCGATACCAGGTGTGCGGCTGGACGGACCGCGACGGGTGGCTCCGCGGCGCGCTCGGGCGCGACCTGCGGCGTTTCGCGTCCAAGCGCTTCGCTGCGCGGGGTTTCGTCGAGGGCCGCTTCTTGGCGGAGGGGGGAAGCCGGCGGCGCCTCAGGCGTAGGCGCCGCCAGCGGTTTTGGGATGGGCGGGCGCTCCTGCGCCAGGTCGCCGGCCTGTACAGGCCGGAAGGCCAGCATCCGCAACACGCTCATCTCAAAGCCGGCGCGGGCGCTGGGCGCCAGATACAGGTCGCGGCGGCCGTTAATCGCCATCTGGTACCAGAGCTGCACCACTTCCGGCCGCAGACGTTCAGCAAAGCCGGTCGCATCCAGCCCATCGGCTTCCTGCGCCGTGCCAGGCACCAGCTGCTGCACCTGGGTGCGATGCAGCGCTTCGGCCAGCGCGTCCAGCACGCCATTCCAGTCCGGGGAGAACTCGGCCAGCGTCGCGATCGTCGCCAGCAGCCGCTCCCCATCGCCGTCGGCCAGCGCATCCAGCAGCGACACCACCTGGGTACGGTCCACCGTGCCCAGCATGGCGCGCACGCCTTCATCGCTAAGCACGCCGCCGGCACTGCCACTCCCGGTATAGGCGATGGCCTGGTCCAGCAACGACAGGCCATCGCGCAGCGAACCATCGGCAGCCTTGGCGATCTGCCGTACGGCGCCATCTTCGAAGGCCAGCGCTTCGGCGGTGAGGATCTTGTTGACCTGCCCGGTGATCTGCTCCAGATCCAGCCGCTTGAGGTTGAACTGCAGGCAGCGCGACAACACCGTCACCGGCAGCTTCTGCGGATCGGTGGTGGCCAGCAGGAACTTCACGTGCTCCGGCGGCTCTTCCAGCGTCTTCAGCAGCGCGTTGAACGCCGCCTTGGACAGCATGTGCACTTCGTCGATCAGGTAGACCTTGAACTTGCCACGCGAAGGCATGTACTGCGCGTTCTCGATCACCTCGCGGACATCGTCCACGCCGGTGTTGGAGGCTGCGTCGATTTCCAGCAGGTCGATGTAGCGGCCGCTGTCGATATCCAAGCAGGCCGCGCACTGGCCGCAGGGATCAGCACTGGTGCCAGTCTCGCAGTTCAGCGATTTGGCGAAGATGCGGGCAATGGTGGTCTTGCCGACGCCACGGGTGCCGGTGAACAGGAACGCGTGATGCACGCGGCCACTGTCCAGCGCATTGCTGAGCGCGCGGACCACGTGTTCCTGGCCCACCAGTTCGGCAAAACGCTTGGGACGCCACTTGCGGGCGAGGACGAGATAGGACATTGCGACATTGTGCCGCGCCGGACGGGGGGTTCCAAGGACGGATTTTCCAACCCGCCTCCACAAGCCATGGCAATGAATGCCGGCAAACACGGCGGATCAGTCTGCCGGTACTCGCAATCGGGCCGAGACACGGCTAGAATCTGCGGCCCCTGAACGGTACCGACCGGCACAGTTCAGGGTACGGAGAGGTGTCCGAGTGGTTGAAGGAGCACGCCTGGAAAGTGTGTAAGCGTCTAAACCGCGCTTCGGGGGTTCGAATCCCCCTCTCTCCGCCAGATTTGTCATTGCTTCCAACAATGATCGCAGCAAACCCGGGCCGCGCCTCGTGCGCCGCCCGCGTCTATGGTGGCCCCGTCGGCCCCTCGCGACGCTAGGTCGAAAATCCCGCCAGGGCCGGAAGGCAGCAACGGTATCGATCGACGCGGGCGCCGAGGTCAGCCGGCGGGGCCGCCACCTTTTCCGGGTTCTGCTTTTGCCGCCGCCCTGCCTTCTCGGGGCGTCCGCAATGTCGCGCGGGTCGTGGGCTGCGCCGGCAATGCAGCGATCGCGACGAACGAAAGCCGCAGCCGCCGCAGACTGCGAAGGCTCATGCCTGCGTGGGATGCAACCAGGTTTCCTCGCCAGCGCCATAGCGCTCCTGTTTCCAGATCGGCACGCGCGCCTTGGCCTCGTCGATGATCCAGCGGCAAGCGGCAAACGCGGCATCGCGATGTCCGGCACTCACGCCCACCCACACTGCCATCTCGCCGATGGCCAGTTCGCCAGTGCGGTGCACACAACGCGCATCGACGATCGCAAAACGCGCCAGCGCCTCGGTAATCACCTGCTCGCCCTCGGCCTGCGCCAGGGCCACGTAGGCCTGGTAATGCAGCCCGGTCACCGCGCGCCCTTCATTGTGATCACGCACCCAGCCTTCAAAGCTGGCGAAAGCGCCGGCACGTGCGTCCAAAAGCTGCGCGCGCAACGGCGCCGGCTCGAGCTGCATCTCGGTCAGAAGGAATCGGGACATGCTCAGCCTCCACTGACCGGGGGAATGAAAGCGACCTGGCTGCCCGTGCGCAGTGCATCGCGCCAGTGCGCGAACGCGTCGTCCACGGCCACACGCAGGTGCGCGGTTTCAAAGCGCAGGCCGTGACGGCTGCGCAGCTCGGCGTACAGGCCTGCCAGATCTGCTGCGTCGGTCTCGATGACCTCACTTTCCACGCCCGCCGCCTGCCGCAGGGTGGCGAAATACAGCACGGTTACGGTCTTCATTCGACGACCCCCACGTCGCGCTTGCCACCGCGCTTGCCCGCCAGCCGCGTCTGCGCGATCACGATGTCGTGGCTCAGCGCCTTGCACATGTCATACACCGTGAGCGCTGCGACGCTGGCGCCGGTCAGCGCCTCCATCTCAACGCCGGTGCGATGCACGGTCTTGACCGAGCAAGTGATGCGCAACGCGTCCTGGCCTTGCCATTCCACCGTGAACCTGCAGCCATCGATGGGCAGCGGATGACAGAACGGGATCAGCTCGTGCGTGCGTTTGACCGCCATGGTGCCGGCGATCACCGCTGTTTCGACAATGCCGCCCTTGGCGCTGCGTAGCCCATTGTCGCGCAGGTGGCGCGCAACCTCTTTCGGAAACTGCACCAGGGACTCGGCCAGCGCGGTGCGCTCGGTCGCGGCCTTGCCGGACACGTCGACCATGGCCGGCAGGCCAGCCTCATCGAGATGCGTCAGGGAATACGGTGATGTCATGCGGTAAAGCCTCGTGCAAAGTCGTGCGGCTCAGCCGCCGATCAGGAACATCTCAACCGGCTTGCCGCGCCGGGCGCCACGCTGCTCGGTCCGCAGCTCGCTGTATCGGTCCGCGCGTGCTTCCCACACGCCGGCCAAGTGCCGGGTGAAATGCGCCTCGCCTTGCGCCAGTGATGGGCGCAAGTCCATCCCGGAGGTGGCGAACAGACACGTGTATAAATGGCCATCGGCCGACACACGGGCGCGGTGGCAGTCGCCACAGAACGCATGCGTCACCGAACTGACGAAGCCGATCTCGCCCTGCCCGTCGAGAAAACCGTGGCGTGTGGCAACCTCGCCGGTGTACTGGCTAGGCAGCGCGCGCAGCGGCCACTGCGTGTGAATGCGTTCGCGTAGCGTGTCCGAATCAACCACCTGTCCGCGCTCCCAGCCATTGCAGCTTCCAACATCCATGTACTCGATGAAACGCAGCACGTGGCCACTGCCGCGGAAATGCTGCACCAGCGGCAGGACCTGATCCTCATTGACACCGCGCTGGACCACGCAGTTGATCTTGATCGCGGGAAAACCCGCGCGCTCGGCGGCGGCAATGCCCTCGAGCACGCGTTCGACCTGTCCGCGCTCGCCAGACATTTGCCGGAAACGCGCCGGCTCCAGCGCATCCAGACTGATGGTCAGGCGGCTCAGGCCGGCGTCGCGTAGCGCCTTCGCCTGTGGCGCTAGCAGACTGGCATTGGTGGTCATGGCCAGGTCGTCGAGGCCCTCGATCCGCGCCAAGCGTGCAATCAGTTCCGGCAGGCGCTTGCGCAGCAGCGGCTCACCGCCGGTCAGGCGCAGCTTGCTCACACCCACGCGCGCGAACCCGCGTACGAGCGTTTCGATCTGATCGAAATCCAGCCGGCTGGCCGCGTCCAGGCCATAACCGTCAGGTACGCGGTCGGCCGGCATGCAGTAGCCACAGCGGAAGTTGCAGGCCTCGATCACCGACAGCCGCAGGTCGCGCAGCGGGCGACCGCGGCGATCCAGAGGCATCCCGGCAGGGCGAAGCAAGGCGTTCATGCGGGGTCAGACCACTCAGGGAGGACAACGTTCCCCAAAGCTAGCAAGTCGCCAGGCAAGGCCACGCGATGCCCGCGCGCCTGCAACGCCTGGGCGTCGGACTTGCTGGCGTAGTGGTAGAGCACGCAGCGCGCGAGCAGCTCGGGCGCGTATTCACGCTCCAGGTCGTCGATACCGCTGTGCGAAGGGTTGCCGCGCAGCGCGCAGTCATGGGCGATCGTTTCGTCCAGATCTGCAAAGCGCGCCAGCATTTCCGGAATCGGACGCGTGTCCCCGCTCCACACCAGGCTGCCCGGCAGGCGCAGGCCGAAGGCGCTGAGCGGCCAATGGTGGCGGACCGGGAAGACCTCAAGCCGCACGCCGTCGTGCCAGAAGGCCTCGTCCACCGGCACCAGCTGGAAGGCATCCCAGAAGTTGGCGCCGCCCTCGGCCAGCACATTCGGATAAGCGCCCACGCGCTGGTGCAACAGCGGCAGCAGCGGCGCCGGCACATACAGCCGCACGCGGCCACGACGGGCCGGATCGAAATAGGTGGCGATGAACAGCCGCTCCATGCCGCCGACGTGGTCCAGGTGCGCATGGGTGATGAAAAGCGCCTCTGGCGACTGCCCGTAATGCGCCTGGTAGGCGGTCAGGCCTTCATGACCGCAGTCGATGACCAGCCAGGGCCGACCGTCTCGCTCGACGGTGGCCATGGCCGAGCCCAGCTCGACGGCCGTGGCCCCGCCCACGCCCTGGAAGCGCAGCGCCCAGCCCATCAGGGTCGGCCGACGCAATCGGCACTGGCCACGTCGCCGCCCCTGTCCGATGCCAACGTCCGCGCGGCGACACGATAGGCCATGCATGCGCACGCCCGGCGCGGCGGCGTCATTCGCTCACTTAACAACACAGGTTCCCTCGCTCTTCCTTGCCCCATGCGCTTGGGCACGGCGCTGCCAATTCCCATCACGTCGGCAGGCCCTAGAATCCACGCGACCAGGCCGCGTCATAGGCACGGCGCAGCGTGCCGTAGTCCTCCAACACCGCCTCCTTGCTGCGCTCGCCGCGAATCTTGAGCAGCGAGCGGCGCAGACGGGAGAGGTTGCCCTCGCGCCAGCGCGTGGCCGGGATATGCAGCGTGGCGCGATCGAAATCGATCATCCAGCCCTTGCCCTGCGCATCAAAGAGGATGTTGTGGGCATTGAGGTCGGCATGATCCAGCCCGGCACGATGGAACCGTGCGATCAGCCGGCCGGTGTCCTCAAACGGCGCCTGGGCCCCCTGCGTACGCATGCGCTCTGCCAGGGTCTGCACGCCGGGCAGGCGTTCCAGCAGGATGGCCGCGCGGTAACGCCCGCCCTGCTTGGCATAGCTGGCCATCAGCGCCGCAGGCACCGGCAACCCCAGGCGATGGAGCTTCCGGGTGATACGGAACTCGGCAAAGCTGCGGGTGCGGTTGGCCCCCTGCCACAGGTAGCGGTCGCGGCTGACACTGGCGGCCAGGCCGCCGCGGCGGTACTGGCGCAGGATGCTGGCACCGAAGGGTGCATCGATGAACCACGCCCCGCCACGCCCGCCACTGGACACCGGCGTGGCGTGATCGGCCCAGAATTCAGGGACCATCCAGCGCGGGTCGGCTTGCCGCAGACGCTGCCCATCCACCAGAATCGCCCCGTCTCCGCGACCTTCGCGGAACGGCGTCAGGACTTCAGTGGCGTCGAATTCGACCATCTCGCGAGTCTAGCAATACTTGTCAGTCATGCCTTCTTCGATCTGTCTGTTGCGCCTGTCCGCCCTGGGGGATGTCACCCACGTACTGCCGCTGGTGCACACCCTGCAGGATGCATGGCCGCAGGCGCGGCTTCATTGGATCATCGACAAGGCCGGCCACAAGCTGCTCGAAGGCCTGCCGGGCGTGGATTTCCACGTTTACGACAAGCGCTCGGGACTCGCCGGCATGCGCGCCCTGCGCAACGCGTTGCCGGCTCGCTTCGATGCGCTGCTGCAGATGCAGGTGGCGTTCCGGGCCAACGTCCTGTCGGCCTTTGTGCCGGCGCGTCGCCGGGTGGGCTATGACCGCAGCCGCGCCAAGGACCTGCATGGGCTTTTCATCAACGAGCGCATCGCCGACCGCCCGGGCATCCATGTGCTCGATGCCATCGGCAGCTTCTGCGAACCGCTCGGGCTTGCCCCATCACCGGTCCGCTGGGACATGCCGGTCCCGGCAGAAGCCCATGCCTGGTCCGCCGCGCAGTGGGACGACGATGGCCGGCCTACGCTGGTCATCTCGCCCTGTTCCAGCCATGTGCGTCGCAACTGGTACGTCGACCGCTATGCCGCCGTGGCCGATCACGCCGCCGGGCTCGGCTGGCGCGTGGTCCTGTGTGGCGGGCGCAGCGAACTGGAGCGCCAGACCGCCGATGCCATTGCCGCACAGATGCGACAGCCGGTGCTGGACCTGGTCGGCAAGGACACGCTCAAGCAGTTGCCGGCCCTGCTGGCGCGTGCGCAGCTGGTCATGACGCCGGACTCCGGCCCCATGCATATCGCCAATGCGATGGGCGCCAAGGTGCTGGGTCTGCACGCGGCCAGCAATCCGCTGCGCAGTGGGCCGTATTCGGACGTGCGTTATTGCGTGGACCGTTACGACGCGGCCGCCCGCCTGCATCTGAAGCGTCCGGCTGCCGAGCTGACATGGGGCACCAAGATCGAGTTCGATGACGTCATGTCGCTGGTGACGGTGGACGATGCCATCGCGGCCTTCGAGCGATACCGCGCCGATCACGGGTGCTGAGACAGCGGTCCAACCGAACACCCGCTGTCCCGCCCCCACGCCAGCGGTTAACGTACGTTGACGCCCCGCAGCTCGCGTACGACACAGCACAGTGATCCGGTTTCCCTCGCACGGCCTTCGCGGCCTCTCTTCCTCGTCATGACCGACCCACAGCGCTGGGTTGCGCCGCTGCTGTGGTGCCTGTTTGTCCTCTCCGGCTTCTCCGGACTGGTCTATCAGTCGATGTGGAGCCAGTACCTGGGCCTGGTGCTTGGCCACGCCGCTTACGCGCAGGCGCTGGTGCTGGCGGTGTTCATGGGCGGCATGGCGCTGGGCGCCTGGTGGGCCGGCCGTGCCGGTGTGGGCTGGACGCGACTGCTGACCGCCTATGCGCTGGCCGAAGGCGCGATCGGACTGCTGGCGCTGGTATTCCATCCGCTGTTCGTCGCGTATTCGCAGTGGTCCACGACGCGCGTACTGCCGGCACTGGGCGATGGCATGCTGGGCCAGGTCTATCCACTGCTCTCGGCCAGCCTGCTGATCCTGCCGGCGTGCCTGTTGCTGGGTGCCACGTTCCCGCTGTTGAGTGCCGGCATCCTGCGGCGCTGGCCGCAGGAAGATGCCCGCGTGCTCGGCGGGCTATATGCGGCAAACAGCCTGGGTGCGGCACTGGGGGCGTTGCTGGCGACCTTCGTGCTGCTGCCGCGCCTGGGCATGCCCGGCGCGATGGCCGTGGCGGGCACTGTGAATCTGACCGTGGCCGTTGCGGCAGGCGTGCTGTCGTGGCGCATCGAATCGGCCGTGACGACTCGACCACCGTTGCACCACGCCCCGCCTTCGCCATCGCCCAATCCGCGCCTTCTGCGCGGCTTGCTATGGGCCGGGATGGCCTCCGGTGCCAGCTCCTTTGCCTACGAGATCGGCTGGGTGCGGCTGCTCAACCAGGCCTTGGGCACCACCCTGCATGGCTTCGAGCTGATGCTGGCCAGTTTCCTGCTGGGGCTGGCCGCCGGCGGCGCCTGGGTCCGTCGGCGCGCGGCGCAGTGGCACGATCCGCTACGGGCCGCGGGCTGGGCGCAAGTCCTGATGGGCCTGGCGGCGCTGCTCTCGCTGCTGGCGCTATCCAATGCCTTCGACTGGACGGCAGCCCTGCTGTCCTCGCTGGCCCGCAACGACAGCGGCTATCGGCTCTACCTGCTGGGAACGGCC
>JBEVNH010000144.1:0-21527 GCA_040508175.1 Pseudoxanthomonas sp. | reverse complement strand
AGCACTTGCTTTGGTTCAATAAAGAAAACCTAAGCGGTCGCTGGCTGCGCCGCCGCAGCCCGTTACTTGATCGGCAGATTCGCCACCGCCGCGATCAGCGCCAGCGCCATGTCCGCGTACCACATCCACATGTAGTTGCCCGAGTGCTCCAGCGCCACGCCACCCAGCCACGCGCCGAAGAAGCCACCCACCTGGTGCGACAGCAGGGTGAGTCCGAACAAAGTGCCCAGATAGCGTGGACCGAAACGCTTGCCGATGATGCCGGCCGTTGGCGGCACCGTCGCCAGCCAGGTGAAGCCCAATGCGGCGGCGAAAATGTAGAACGTCGTCGGCGTCGGTGGCGACACCAGGTACAGCGCGATCAGGACGGCGCGGCTCGCGTACATGACCGCCAGGATGTACTTCATCGGCATGCGCTGGCCCAGCGCACCGGTGGTCAGGCTGCCGGCCACGTTGAACAGGCCGATCAACGCGATCGAGGTGCCGGCCACGCCGGGCGACAGGCCGCACAGCGCGATCTCGCCGGGCAGGTGCGTGACCAGGAAGGCGATATGCACGCCACAAGTAAAGAAGCCCAGGTGCAGCAGCCAGTAGCTGCGGTCACGCAACGCAATGCGCAGTTGTTCGCGCAGGGTCAGGTGTGCGGCTTGCGCTGCCTGTGCGATGCCGGCGGCCGGGTCACCGCGGCGCGGTTTCACCAGCGGCGCGATCAGCGGCAGTGTCAGCAGCGAGGCTGCGGCCAAGCCGAACATCGCCGTGGCCCAGCCGGCCACGCTGATGCCCAGCGTCACCAGCGGCGCGAACACGAACTGCCCCAGCGAGCCACCGGCGTTGATCACGCCCGAGGCGAAGGAGCGCTTTTCCGCCGGAATGTGCTGCGCCGTGGCGCCGATCAGGATCGAGAAACTGCCGGCACCGGCACCCGCAGCGGCCATGATGCCCAAGGTGAGGATCAGCCCCCATTGGCTGCTGACGAAGGGCGTTAGCGCGCAGCCGAAGGCCATCAGCAAGCCGCCGAGCACCAGCACGCGCGTGGGGCCGTGGCGGTCGGCGATGGCGCCGAAGACGGGCTGCACCGCGCCCCACATCAGCTGGCCGATGGCCAGCGCAAAGCTGATCGATGCAATGCCGATGCCGGTGCTGGCCGCGATGGGTTTGACGAACAGGCCGGTGGTCTGGCGCACGCCCATGGTCAGCAACAAGATGCTTGATGCCACGACCAGCAGCATCCATGGCGTGCGGCTGATTGAAGCGTTCATGCGGCCTCCCGCAGCGGGCGCAGGGCATCGTGCAAGGCATCCAGCGCTTCGTTGAGGTGTTGCATCGGTGCGGCGCCGTAGCGCGCGGCCATCTGCGCCTGCGCGCGCTGCCACAGCGGGGTCGCCTTGGCGATGGTGCGCTCGCCCTTGGGCGTGAGTTTGATCAGCCGCTGACGTGCATCCTCGCCGCGCGCATCGCGCAGCAGGCCGCCAGCCAGTAGTGGCTTGAGGTTGCGGTTGAGCGTGCTGCGGTCCATGCCGGCCGCGTCGGCGAGTTCGCCCAGCGTGCGCGTGCCTGTCTGGGCACGGCGCAGGATCGAGTACTCGTTGAGGCTCAGGCCGATGGCCGCCAGCTCGTGGTCATACAACTGCGAAGCCTGTCGCGAGGCGCGGCGCAGGCGGAAGCAGGTGCACTGCAGTTCCGCGGGAAGGGGCGAGGGCATGGCGATGCATCCGGTGGCGGTCGACCGGATATTGCATGCATATGCACGTATTTGGAAGCGGCGGAATGGCGCGCGGGATGGAACGCAGGGTTCAGGCGTAAGAACGGAGCAGCCCGGAGACGGAGAGAAGCCTCCGGGCTGTCCTCCTCCCGCACCCCGCCCCGCGACGGGGGGGGGGCGAGTCGAGAAAGCCTGTGCAAGTAACTACCGCGCGCCAACTGGCAAGCGCCGCAGGAGATCGCGCAGGCTTTAGAAGAACAGGCGCACGCCCAGCGAGCCGTTCCGTCCCGGCAGCATCACGTCATCCTTCAGGAACGAGGTGTGCACGCGTGCATCCTGGTTGGTGAGGTTGTTGCCGTCGACGAAGAACTCCCACGCGGTGCTGCCGGCATCGACGTGATACGCCAGGTGCGCATCGACGAAGGTGTAGCCATCGGTCGGGGTTTCGCCCGCGGCGACCTTGTCCTGCTTCATCGTGCGCGTGGCGCCCAGCGAAGCACGCCAGGCATCGCTGTGCCAATGCAGCTGCGCGCCGAAGCGGCCAGGCGCGATGCGCGGTAGGTTGCCGCCATCGACCAGGCGTGCACGCACGGTGTCGCCGAACACGCGCACGTCCCAGTCGCCGGCGCGGTCGCTGTTGGCCAGGTGGAACGTGGCCTCGCCCTCGAAGCCGTGGAAGATCGCATCGGCCTGGCTCCACTGGCGGATCGGCAGGTATTCGTCTTCCTCGTCGAAGTACCACGGGTTGCCGGTGTCGACCAGATAAATGAAGTCGTTGTAGCGGTTGTAGTACGCCGAGACCTTGGCATCGACCCAAGTGTTGCGGTATTGCAGGCCCAGCTCGGCCTGGTTGGCCTGTTCCTTCTTCAGATCGTTGCCGCCGATCTCGTAGGCCAGGGTGGCCAGGTGCGGACCATCGGCGAACAGTTCCTCCTCTGCCGGCGCGCGCTCGGCGTGGTCGAGATTGGCCGTCAGGCGCCACTGTTCGTTGATGCGCCAGCCACCGCTGAGCGACACGCTGACAGGCTCGAAGTCCGGTGACAGGCCGGTCTCGGTGTCGTACTTGACCTGGTCGACACGCGCGCCGAAGTCGGCATCGAATGCACCCCAGGTGTTCTTCGCCACCGCGAAAACGCCCACGGCCTGCGTATCGGTGCGCGGCACGAAGGATTCCTCACCCACGGCCTGGAACTGCGATTTGCTGCCCTGCACGCCGAAGGCGGTCTTCCAGCCATTGCCGAAGGCGAAGGTCGCTTCCACGCGGGCTTCATTGGCGCGCTTGTCGAAGGTGGTGCCGGGCGCGTCGCCTTCCCATTCGATGTGGTTGTAGTCGGTGTGCGCGAAGCTGTAGCGCAGGCCGCTGCCTTCGCCCCACGGGTCGTTGAGCCCGCCCTTGAGTTCGTAGCGCTCCTGCGCCATCTGCAGCCACACGCCGCGTTCGCCTTCGGCCGGGTTGCCCGGCTCGCCGGGGTTGCCGTAGTTGTCGCGGAAGCGCGAGACCGATACGCCGGTGAAGCCCCAGTCGCCGGATAGCGAAGCGCCGAAGCCGCCGTTCTTGGCGTTGACGTAGGAGTTGGCCTGGCGCCCGTGCGGGGTGTCGTAATCATCGTTGTCGCGATACACGCCGTCGGCGTGGATCGACAGGCCGCCGTTGCCGGCATCCAGGCGGAACATGTCGGTCTGGCCCTCGGTGTCACCGACGTTCCAGCGCGCCTCGGCGCGGCCGGTGGCGCCGTCGACCGGCGTCTCGGCAATGCGGCCATCGACCACGTTCACCACGCCGCCGATAGCGCCACTGCCGTAGAGCAGGGTGGACGGCCCCTTGAGCACTTCGATCTGGTTGGCGAGGAATGGCTCGATCGCGGGTGAATGGTCCTGGCTGACGGTGGATACATCCTGCGAACTCAAACCGCCGGAAGTGATGGCTACGCGCGGGCCGTCCATACCGCGGATGATCGGTCGGCCCACGCCGGGGCCGAAGTTGGAACTCTGCACGCCGGGCAATGCGGCGACGGTTTCGCCGAGGCTGCCGGCACGCACTTCGTCCAGGCGTTCGCCGGAGAGCACTTCGACCGGGCGGCTGAGTTCATCGGCGGTGCTGCCGAAGGGGTTGGCGGTCACGCGGACGGCCTCGAGGTCCTTGGCGTGCACGCCGGTGGTGTCGGCGTCGTGGCGGGTGTCCTGCGCCTGCGCGCCGAAGGCGGCCAGCGACAGCGAGATCGCCAGGAACAACGGCGATGGGAAAATAGTGGATGTCATTTTCATGGGGAGGTGCCGAGGAGGTAGTGAAAGGGACTTGCAAGGGCGCTTGCCGGGTTGGCGCACGCTTTGTTTTCTTTTTTTGGAGCGCGTTCTTATGGTTGGAGCGCGCCAAAGTCCGTTTCAGCCCTGCGGTCATCCTCACTGCACCCAGCCGCAAGGGCTGCTGGGTGCAGGTGCCGGAAGCGCCACCTAGCGCCGCCAGCGGGTCACACGGTGTTGCTCAATCAGAAATACGCACGGATCCCGAAGGCCACCGCACGTCCTGGCAGCGGCGCGTAATCACGCAGCAGCGAGGTATGCGGGCGGGCTTCCTGGTTGGTCAGATTGTTGCCGTCCAGGAAGAGTTCCCAAGCGCCGCCGCTGACGTCCCAGCGATACGCCAGGTGTGCATCGACCAGGGTGTAGCCATCGCTCGGGGCTTCGTTCAAGGCCACGTCGTCCTGCTTGTCGTAGCGCACCGCACCGACCGAAGCATTCAGTCCGCCGAGTGCCCACGACACGTCCGCACCGACGCGCATCGGCGCGATGCGCGGCAGGTTGCCGCTCTGGGCAATGTCGGCCGAGTACGCATGGCTGTGGTCGCCGTGCGGCACGTCGAAATCCACCGTGCGCGTGCCGCTGCCGTCGAGCTTGGCGCGCACGTAGTCGCCGAACACGCGCACGTCCCAGTCACCAGCGCGGGCCGATTCGATCAGGTGCAGCTTGGCTTCGGCCTCGACGCCGCGGAATGTGGCGTCCTGCTGGTTCCACAGGCGCACCGGCAGGTCGTCCTCGCTCACGCCGGTGTCGGCCAGGTAGATGAAATCCTTGAAGCGGGTTTCATACAGCGCCAGCTTGAACTCGGTGCGCTCGGTATGCGCATGCAGGCCGATCTCGCCGCGGCGGCTCTTCTCGGTCTTGAGGTCGGCGTCGCCGATCTCGATCGAGCGCGTGGCCACGTGCGCGCCGGCAGCGAAGAGTTCCTCGTTGGTCGGTGCACGTTCGGCGCTGTCCAGGCCGAAGCGCAGGTCGAAGGCCGACGACAGCTTCCACACCGCGGCAGCCGAAAGGCTGGTGGCGTCGAACTTCTTGCTTGCGCGCGCATCGGGCTTCAGCCGCACCTGCTCGTGGCGCCCGCCGACTTCCAGCGACACCGGGCCGACGTCGCGACGCTGCACGACGAACAGGCCGGCGCTGTCGGTGGAGGTGGACGGCACGAAGGCTTCCTCACCCACCGCAGAGAAATCACTGCTGCCGACCTGCAGGCCGAAGGCGCCGTTCCAGCCGGCGAACTCCTGCTGCACCGCTTCCAGGCGCGCTTCGAAACCTTCGTTGTTGAAGCGCGTGCCGACCACATCGCCTTCCAGCTCGACGTGTTCGTAGTCGGTGTAGGCGCCGCGCAGGTTGATGCTCTTGAGGAAGCTTACCGGCTCGTAGATGCCAGCCTTGAGATCGACGCGGTTCTGCACCAGGTCCACGCGCACGCTTTCCTCGCCATGCGCCTCTTCGGCGTGGTCGTGGCCTTCTTCCTCGTGCCCATGGTCGTGGCCTTCTGAATGCACGTGCGCGCCGTCGGGAATGCCGTAATTGGTGCGGTAGGTGCTGGTAGCCAGGCCGAAGTAGGCCGATTCACCCAGCCAGGTCGCACCGATGCCGCCGGCGCGGGTCTTGATCGCGCTGTTGTTGAGGCGGCCGCGTGGACCGGTCTGTTCTGCGTGTTCCTCGCCTTCGTGGCCTTCTTCCTCATGCGCGTGGTCTTCCGGCGCGATGGCATCGCCGGGAATGTCGAAGTCGTCGGTATTGCGCACCAGACCGTCCAGGTGGATGACCCAGTTCCCGTTGACGCCGTCCAGGCGGAACATGCCGGTGCGCTCGTCATTGACGGTGTTGCCGCGCACTTCCACGCGCCCGCTCATCGGATCGTCGGGCAGGGTGCTGGCGATGCGGCCATCGACCACGTTGACCGCGCCGCCGATGGCGCCACTGCCGAACAGCAGGGTCGACGGGCCCTTGAGTACTTCGATCTGGTCCGCCAGGAAAGGCTCCACACCCACGGCGTGGTCGGCGCTGACGGTGGAGGCATCCAGCGAGGTGATGCCACCGGATAGGACCTGCACGCGCGGGCCTTCCTGGCCGCGGATGATCGGGCGGCCGACGCCGGGGCCGAAATTGGTGGTCTGCACGCCCGGCAGCTTGCTGACGGTTTCGCCCAGCGTGCCGGATTTGACCTTGTCCAGCGCCTGGCCATGGAGCACTTCCACCGGGATGGCTTGCGCCTCGGCATCGCCGCCCAGCGGCGATGCCGTCACGGTGACGGCGTCCAGTTCATGTGCCTGCTGGGCTTGCGCGGCCACCGGCAACAGCGCGAGGGACAGGGCCACCGCCAGCGGGCGGAGGGAAAGGGTGGGGGTTACTTGCACGTCCTTGGTATCCTAGGGGTCAGGAACCTGCATGTTATAATGTTCCAAATCGAGCGCAACCGTGCCAGAAGTGACAGGCTGATGAACCCATTGCATAGATTGATCGATCGCTTCGGCGCTGCCGGCTCGCTGCTGTGCGCGGTACATTGCGCGGTCCTGCCGCTGCTGCTGGCCGTATTACCGTCACTCGGCCTTTCGTCCCTGCTGGGCGAAGGTGTGGAGTGGGCAACGGTGGTATTCGTTAGCGTGCTTGGCTTGTTTAGCTTGGTCTGGGGCTATCGCCGGCACCGCATTTTCCGCGCGCTGAGCCTGTTGCTGGCGGGTCTGGCGGCGCTGTGGACCGGCCTGTTGTACCCGCCGCTGCACCTGTCGGTGGTGCCGCACGCGGTGGTCATGACGCTTGGCGGCACGCTGGTCGGACTGGCCCATGTGGTGAACCTGCGCCTGAACCACTGGCACGTCCACGACGCCAGCTGCGCGCACTGACCTCACCGGGCCTTCGGGCGTGGCAGGCGCTGTGATAGGCTTTGCGACCTTCGCGCATCCGGGTCTTCCAAGATCGGCTGGAGCTGCGCGGCAACATCAACTCAGGAGTATCCGAACATGGGCAAGGGTGACCGCAAGACCGCCAAGGGCAAGCGCTACAACGCCAGCTACGGCAATGCCCGTCTCAAGACCGTCGCTTCCACCGCCGGTTCCACCGCACCGGTGACCAAGAAGACCGTGGTCAAGTCCGCCGCCAAGAAGGCCGTGGCCAAGAAGACCGCCAAGGCAGGCTGATCGTCGCCTGCAGCGTCGAGACCAAGCGCGGCCTCAGGGCCGCGTTTTTTTTGCGCCAATTTTCGTTCGGTAAAGTCCAGGCACCTGCTCAGGCGATTGGAATGATATTCAGAAGGCGCATGTGTAAAAGCGCCAACAACGGTTTTGCGGTTCTACAACGGCGAGCGCACCGAGCGGCGCAGACGTCAGCGCACACCGGACCGCAGGTGTGTGACCGGCTTGCGGGTTCGATCACCGGCAACACGGTCGTGCGCAGCAGGAAGGCGGGCTGGGTGATGACGAGCGCGTGCGTCCTGCGCAGACGTGCGCCGCGCCGATCAGGAGGATGACCTTCGCCTGCGCATGAGGGTTTCAACGAAGATGGATTGGTCACTTGACCAGCTTCAGTCGATTCGAGGCGCTGTCCTAACAGAGATCGCGTGTGCCGGCCACAAAGCGCAGGCCATTGCGCAGTTGCTCGAGGTAGCGTGGATCACGATACAGCGCGGCCTCGTGGCCCAGGCCGGTGTACCAGCTGCGGCCGCCGTCGAACGGGCGACACCAGGCGATAGGGGCGGGGGTGTCGCTGGCGTCGTCGTCATCGCGTTCCACGAGCTGCGCAAGCACGGTGACCTCGGCCGGTGGCGCGGCACGGTACTGGTAGAGCTCATCGGTCACATACCAGGCCGGTGCATCTGGCGCCTGCAGCAGTTGGATGCGCGCGTGTTGCAGGCCGGGCGGATGCGACTTGAACCAGGCGCCGACCAGTTGCCCGTACCACGGCCAGTCGTATTCGGTGTCGGCGGCGGCGTGGATGCCGAGGTAGCCACCGCCCGCACGGATGAAGTCCTCCAGCGCGGCCTGCTGTGCTGCATCGAGCACATCGCCGGTGGTCTGAGCGAACACCACCGCGCGGTAGCGTGCCGACAGCCGTGCATCGAAGCGCGTCGCGTCCTCGGTGTGATCGACCTGCAGGCCCAGTTCGCGGCCCAGTTGGCGCACCGTACGGACCGCGTCGGGAATGCTGTCGTGGCGGAATTTCGCGGTCTTGGTGAAGACCAGGATGCGCGCCGGTGCTGAGCCGGGCGTTGCCGCGTGCGCAGGCAATGCGATGAGCGCTGACGCTACCGATAGCAGCAGGAACATCACACGCGTCAAGGAGATGGATCGCATCACGTCAGCGCCGCTCCCGAGGCGAACAGGTGCTGGGCAAGAGTACCGCCTCAGCCGAACAGCGTGCGATGGGGGCGGTTGCCTGTCAGCGCGCCTTCCAGGCGCAGCAGGAATTCCTTGGTCGGCAGGCCGCCGCCGAAGCCGGTCAGGGCGCCGGCGCTGCCGATGACGCGATGGCAGGGCAGGACGATGGGCAAGGGGTTGCGGCCGTTGGCCGCGCCCACCGCGCGCGAGGCGCTGGGCTTGCCGACACGGTGCGCCAATTGGCCATAGGACCAGGTGCTGCCGAAGGGGATCGCGGCCAACGTCTTCCACACCAGCAACTGAAAGGCGGTGCCGGCCGGAGCGAGCGGCAGATCGAACACTTGGCGTTCGCCGGCGAAGTATTCGTCAAGCTGGCGCTGCGCGAGATCGATCGTGCGGTGGTCGCCTTCGGACCAAGCCGGGGTGCGTTTCACCGGATGCCGGTTTTCCGGGAACTCGATGCCGTGCAGGCCGTCATCGCTGGCCGCGACCAGCAGCGCGCCGACGGGACTGTTGACGTAGCGGTAGGCGATGGGCGTGTTTGAGGGCGATCTGATGTGCGTGCTCATGAGGGCGGCTTCCGTGTTGCGTCAGGCGGGAGTGACAGGGCGCGTGGCAGGCGCGGGCGTCGCGTCCTTCCACAGGTGCAGCACGGCGTAACCACGCCACGGACGCCAGGCCTGCGCGCGTTGCAAGAGCTGCCGCGCGCGCAGGCGCGTGCCATCGGTCGGTACGGCCTTCTGCAGGACCAGGTCCTCGGCGGGGAAGGCGTCCGGATGTCCCAAGGCGCGCAGTGCGAGATAGTGGGCCGTCCAGGGGCCGATGCCGGGCAGCGCGACCCAGCGCGCGACGAAGTCCTCCAGCGTGGTTTCCGGGCGGAAGTCCACGCGTCCGTCCAGCACGGCGCGGGCCACCGTGCGCACGGTCTCGGCGCGCGCGCGGGTCAGGCCGATGCTGCCCAGGTCGGCTTCTGCCAAGGCGTGCGGCGTGGGGAACAGGTGGGTATGTGGGCCTTCGGCCCACGGCGCCGGCAACGGGGTGCCGAAGCGCCGTGCCACCCGCGCCGTCACCGTGCGCGCAGCCGCGACGCTGACCTGCTGGCCGATCACTGCGCGCATGGCGATTTCGAACCCGTCCCAGCCGCTGGGAATGCGCAGGCCGGGCCGCTGGGCCAGCAAGGGTGCCAGACGCGGATCATCGGATAACGCCAGGGCGATCGCGGCAGGATCCGCATCCAGATCGAACATGCGCCGCAGCCGGTCCACGACACCCAGCATCTGCGACGTGGCAATGCCTTTGAGTTCCAGCTTGAGCGCATGGTCGCCGCGTGGCCAAGCGCTGACACGCAACCAGCCGGGCGCCGCCGCATCGCCCACGACGCGTGCATAGGACACGGTGTCCACATGCTCCACGCCAGGCAGCGCGCGCCCGCGCAGGAAGTCGAGCATCGCGGTGAAGTCGTAGGGCGGCCGGTATCCCATGCGCAGCGTCAGCGTGTCCTCGGCCACAGGCGCGCCATCGCGCTTGCGCAGGTCGCGCGGGGCCATGCGATAGGCCTCCTTGAAGACGGTGTTGAAGCGCCGCAGGCTGCCGAAACCGGACGCCAGTGCGACCTCGGTGATCGGCAGCGGGGTTTCGGTCAGCAACTGCTTGGCGAACAGCAGGCGCCGGGTTGCGTGCACGCCAAGGGGCGAGGCCCCCAGGCGTTCGGTGAACAGGCGCCGCAGCTGGCGTTCGCCCAGCGATACGCGCTCGGCCAGCGCCGACAGCGGGTGCTCGGCCAGGAGGCCGGCATCGATCAGCTTCAAGGCGCGCGCCACCACGTGGTCGCCGCGGCGCCAGGCGCCATCGGCGGGTGACAGCTCCGGACGGCAGCGCAGGCATGGGCGGTAGCCGGCGGTTTCGGCCGCCGCCGCCGAGGGGTAGTAGCTGACGTTCTGCAGCTTGGGCGCCGGGGCCGGACAGACCGGCCGGCAGTAGATGCCGGTGCTGGACACGGCGGTGAAGAACAGGCCGTCGAAGCGCGCGTCGCGACTCAGGCGGGCCTGTTCGCAGATGCGGTGTTCGGGCAGGGCGGTGCGCGCTTCCATGACGCAAGGCTAGCACCGGCCCCGATGCCAGACTGGCCGCATTCGGACGTCAAATGCGATGGGCGGGACGCAGGCCGTGCTTGCTCAGTGCGTGGTGGCCCGCAGCGCCGGCTGCAGCGGGTCCAGCGAGCCATCGTTGTCCCGTGGCGGCAGGCCCAGCAAGTGCATCAGCAGCGGGTAGACGTCGACGTTGTCGAAGGCCGGCAGGGTGACGCCGCTGCGGAAGGCCGGGCCGCGCGCAACGAAGGCCGCCCGCATCGAGGGCAGGTCCGGCGCGTAGCCGTGCGAGCCGCGCAGCTCGCCGGTGCGACGGCGGGCGGCCACCTCCGGCCCCAGTGCATCCCAGCCTTCGTCCAGCTGGCACACGATGGCGGGAATGCGCGGGTTGCTGCCGTAGTGCCAGTGGGCGGGCATGTCCCGCTTGTCCCAGCAGCCGTAGTGGGCATGGCGGCCCAGTAGCTGGGCCCGGGCCTGCCGGGCACGGCCCGGCCGTGGTTCAAAGCCGACCACCTGGCCATTGCTGATCCATTCGGCATCGGCGTCGTTGACCATTTCGTCCAGGCCGATCACGTTGGCCGGTGGCACCGGCGCCATCCCGTGATCGGAGACGACGATCACGTTGACCTGTTCGCCCAGGCCGCTTGCATCCAGCAGCGCGAGCAGATGGCCGATGGCGGTATCCACCACACGCACGGCCGCACGCGTTTGCGGGGCATCCGGGCCATGGTCGTGGCCAGCGTTGTCCACCATTTCGAAATAGAGCGCGGCCAGGCGCGGGCGCTGTGCCGGTGTGCCCGCGGTCAGCCAGCCGGCCACTTCGGTGGCGCGGTCCATGGCACTGACATGGTGGTCGTAGAGGTGATAGCGCGTCGGCCGGACGCCGTCGATCTCCGCCGCGCTGCCGGGCCAGGCCCAAATGGCGGTGGGCAGATGCGCCTGTTCTGCGGTAACCCACACCGGTTGCGCCTGGCTCCACCAGCGGCTGTCGGCGGTGGCATCGGTGTTGGACACCTTGAAGTCACCCAGGCCTTCGACTTGCATCATGTTGTGGATCATGCCGTGGCGATCGGGGCGCAACCCGGTGACCAGGGTGTAGTGGTTGGGAAAGGTCAGCGACGGGTACGAGGGATTCATCCAGGCCGCGCGCACGCCCTGCGTGGCGATGCGATCCAGCGTGGGGCTGTCGCCCTGGCCCAGGTAGCTGGCACGCAGGCCATCGATGGAGATCAGCAGCACCGTTGCCGGCGGCGCGGTGGCGGCCTGGCGCGTTGCGGGGGTCGGACGGGGCTGGCACGCACCCAGCAGCAGTGCACAGGCCAAAGCAAAGCAGGAGGCGGGTCGCAGGATCATGCAGGCGGGGCTTACTGGTACCTCGCAAGCTTGGCAGGTTTGCCAGACCTGCGCATGACAGCCATGCCACCGTGTACCGGTCGCCGACCGGTTGTTGATGGGTTCTCGTCATCCCGCCGGCTGCGGTGGGATTCACCGCAGGTTTTGAAGCCGATGGCCGCGATTGCCTAGACTGCGATCACGCGTGCTGCCGAGACAGGAGACCGATGCTGCGCCGCCTGCTGTGTGTCCCCGTGCTGTTGCTAGCCTTGGCTGCCTGCCAGCAGTCGACGCCAACGCCCGTGGAGACGTCCAACGAAACCGCCTTGGAGGGGAGCGGCGCGGTCAGTGCACCGGCACCGGCCGCCGCCACGCCCAAGCGCGATCTGACCAGCACCACACAGTGGCCGGCGGCCAGTGTCGCGGCGGGCGAAGCCTGGGTGAGCTGTTCGCTGGACTACGCTGGCCAGGGCGATGGTGATGCGCTGGAAGACCTGGCATTTCCCGCAGTCGAACAGGCACTGATGCCCTGCAAGGACGCCGGCGTGGTCCGCGTGCGCTACAGCGGCAAGATCAACGCGCCGTTTACCGAGCTGGTCGCCCGCGTGGCCGACATGGCCCGCCGTCTCGGCATCTCCAAGCGTGTGCTGGACCTGAACTCCACCGGCGGCCAGGTGGAAGATGCCATGCATGTGGGGGACGTGATCGGCGGTACGCACTGGACCCTGTGGGTGCGCGAGCAGTCGCTGTGCCATAGCTCCTGCGTGCTGGTCCTGGCCGCCGGCGACAGCCGGATGATTTCCGGCAAGGTCGGCGTGCACCGGATGATGCGGATCGGCTCCAGTGCCAGTTCCCGCAGTGAATTGACCGAGGAACTCAAGGCCGTGCAGGAGCAGATGCACGACTACCTGCAGCGCAACGGCACCTCGGTGGCCGTGGCCGATCTGATGATGACCATTCCCAACCGCCAGCTGCGACTGCTGGACGCCACCGAGCTGCGGGAGTTCGGCCTGGAGGGCATCAATGCCGTGCAGGACGACCTGGATCGGATCCGCCTGACGCGTGAATGTGGCGAGGAACTGGTGCAGCGCCGCGACGCCTTCATCCGGGCCTTCGACCGGCGCTGTCTCTCGCCAGGCACGGCGGTGGAGGACATCAACGCATGCGGCCTGGAGCTGCGCAGCCAGTTCGGATTTCCCGACACGCGCTGCCCGGCGGCCACGCCGTTGTCGGAACACGATACGCCGCAGCTGGCGCATGTGATGTCGCCCGTCGCGCCTGGCGCAGGGGCCAGCGAGCGCGACGGAAGCGGCGGTTAGGCCTCTGGGGACAGCGCCAGCACGCGGATCACCGTGTCCAGCGCCTCGACCTGCTGGCCCGGGCGGATCTTGCAGGTGCGGCGCAGTTCCACCGCGCCATCGACCTGCACTTCGCCATCGGACACCAGCGCCTTGCCGGCGCCGCCACTGTCGACCACGCCGCAAAGTTTGAGCAGCTGGTGCAGCTCGATGTATTCGCCGTCCAGGTCGAATTCGAGGATCTGCATGCGAAGGGTCCGGCACAGGATGGGGCGACATGATCGCAGATGCCGCCGTTGCCGCGCGGCTTACACTGACGCCTCTTCATCGGACGGGATACCCATGACGCCCAGGACCCTGTTGCTATGCCTGGCACTGCTGCCGGCGGCCGCGCTGACGCAGACCCCGCAGGCCGCGCCGCGGTCGACCGACGCACCCAGGCCGCAGGTCGGCAGCAGCAGCGCCGCCGCGCCCTCGCAAGTGCCGCTCACGGCCGACCAGCAGGTGCAGCTGCAGAAGCAGAACGCGGACATGACCCGTGCCGCCCAGCAGGTGGTGGCGTTGATCGACGCCAGCCGAGCCAATGAGGTGTGGGCGGGCGCGTCACCTGCGGTACGTGCGGTGGTGCCCGAAGCGCGTTTCATCGAACAGGTGGCTGCTGACCGCAGCAAGCTGGGGGCCGTGACCGCCCGCAAGCAGGTCGACATCGGCCGCGCCCGTTATCCGGCGGGCGGCAAGGTGCCGCAGGGCTTCTACGCCACCGTGGTCTACACCACGGAGTTCGCCAACCAGCCCAAGCCGGTGCGCGAGTTGATCTCCTTCCACCTGGACGATGACAAGACCTGGCGCGTGTCCGGCTACAGCCTGCGCTGACGCGATGTGCGCGCCGCCGTGGTGGAGGCGCGACGCTGCCTGATACGGATCAATACGGCGGTGATCGTGGCAGGCGCACACTGCATGGGTCGAAGACGGAAGACAGGCCATGCGCACGGACGTGGCGATCGTGGGCGCTGGCCCGGCAGGGCTCTGCCTGGCGCGCGCTGGCCGAGATCGGGCTGTCGGTGGCCCTGCTGGAGCAACAGCCGCAAGCCGGCTGCGCGAGCCGGCGTTCGATGGCCGAGAGATCGCACTGACCCATGCGCCGCGGCGCATCCTGCAATCGCTTGGCATCTGGCGGCATATCGACGCGTCGGCCATCGCGCTCCTACGCCAGGCCCGCATTGTCGATGGCCACTCGCCCTTCGCACTGGAGATCAAACCCGACCCCGGCCAGGCCGGTGCCCTGGGTTGGCTGGTCTCCAACCACGCGATCCGGCGCGCGGCCTATGCCGAAGCACGCACGCACGCCGGCATCGTGTTGCGCGATGGCGCACGCGTGGTCCTGGTGTCTCGCTCGGACCGGCAAGTCGATGTGCACCTGGCTACCGGCGAGCCGCTGCGCGCGCGGTTGCTGGTCGCGGCCGACAGCCGGTTTTCCGAGGTGCGTCGCCTGCTGGGCGTCGGCGCGGCGCGATTTCGGCAAGACCATGCTGGTCTGTCGCATGCAGCACGCATTGCCGCACGACCAAATGGCGCTGGAATGGTTTCGTTACGGCCACACCGTGGCGCTGTTGCCGCTGCATGGGCAGCAGCGCTCGGTGGTGCTGAAGCGGCGCCGCAGCAGGCCCAGGCATGGCTGGCAATGGATGAAGCGAGCTTCGGTCCGGCCGTCACCGACGTGTCGAAGGGCGGCTCGGGCCATGCAGCCGGTCAGTCGCCGCCATGCTGACCCGCTCGTGGCGATCTATGCGCAGGCCTTCGCCGGTGCGCGCTTTGCCCTGGTCGGCGATGCCGCGGTGGGGATGCATCCGGTGACCGCACACGGCTTCAACTTCGTTCTGCAGGGGCAGGCCCGCCTGGCTGCCGCGCTCAAACGCGCGCTGTGGAGCAGCCCCGATCCCGGCGCCCGTCAGCCATTGCAGGCCTATGCGCGGGCACACCGGCTGGCGACATGGCCGCTTTACCAGGCGACGAATGCCATTGCCACGCTGTATGCCGATGACCGCAGGCCTACCCGGGTCCTGCGCCATGCGGCCCTGCGCCTGGCACAGGGTGTGGCCCCGTTTAGGCGGGCAATCGCCGCGCACCTGCCCCAGTGACAGGGTGGACAAGAGGCCGATCGGGCGCGCTGACGCCACGTGGCCCGTGCCATGTAGTGGGAAAACGCGAAGAGAAAACCTGCCCCGACACAGTGACAAAGCGCGGATTCCGGCAAATCCGTCGGCTGGATTCAGCGGAAATCCCGGCGGAAGGAGCCACGAAAGCGCACAATAGGCACCACTTTCTTGCTGTAACGAGTTTCCAGATGTCATCCGAACCCGCCGCGCCCCAGGTGCTTTTCTCCGAACTGGGCCTGTCCGCGGCCGTGCAGGCGGCCCTGGCCGATGTTGGCTACGAGTCGCCGTCGCCCATCCAAGCCGCCACCATTCCCGCGCTGCTGGCGGGCCGTGACGTGCTGGGGACTGCGCAGACCGGTACCGGCAAGACCGCGGCCTTCGCACTGCCGGTGCTGTCCAGCCTGGACCTGGACAAGAAGATTCCGCAGGCGCTGGTGCTGGCGCCTACGCGTGAACTGGCCATCCAGGTGGCCGAGGCCTTCCAGCGTTACGCCGCCAAGATCCCCGGCTTCCACGTGCTGCCGATCTACGGCGGCCAGAGCTATTACCCACAGCTGCAGGCGCTCAAGCGCGGCGTGCACGTGGTGGTGGGCACCCCGGGCCGCGTGATCGACCACCTCGAGCGTGGTTCGCTGGATCTGTCCGGACTGACCACGCTGGTGCTGGACGAAGCCGACGAAATGCTGCGCATGGGCTTCATCGATGACGTCGAGACCGTGCTGAAGAAAACCCCGGAGACGCGGCAGGTGGCGCTATTCTCGGCGACCATGCCGGTGCAGATCCGCCGCATCGCCCAGACCTACCTGAAAGACCCGGCCGAAGTGAACATCGCGGCCAAGACCACGACGTCGGCCAACATCACCCAGCGCTTCTGGTTCGTCTCGGGCCTGCACAAGCTGGATGCGCTGACCCGCATCCTGGAAGCCGAGCCCTTCGACGGCATGATCATCTTCGCGCGCACCAAGGCGGCCACCGAAGAACTCGCCCAGAAGTTGCAGGCCCGGGGCCTGGCCGCGGCGGCGATCAACGGCGACATGCAGCAGGCCGCGCGCGAGAAGACCATCCAGCAGCTCAAGGATGGTCGCCTGGACATCCTGGTGGCCACCGACGTCGCCGCCCGCGGCCTGGACGTGGAGCGCATCAGCCACGTGCTGAACTACGACATTCCCTACGACACCGAAAGCTACGTCCACCGCATCGGCCGGACCGGTCGCGCCGGACGCACGGGCGATGCGATCCTGTTCGTCACTCCGCGTGAAAAGAGCATGCTGCGGCAGATCGAGCGCGCCACGCGCCAGCCGATCACCGAGATGCAGTTGCCTAGCGTGGACGACGTCAACGACCGTCGCGTGGCCAAGTTCCTGGACCGCATCACCGACACGCTGGCCAGCAGCGAGGCCGGCGAATACCGCAGCCTGATCGAAACCTACGAGCGCGAGCACAACGTGCCGGCGGTGGACATCGCCGCGGCCCTGGCGCGCCTGCTGCAGGGCGATACACCACTGCTGCTCAAGCCCGATGCGCCGCGTGCCCGCCACGAGCAGCGCCCCACCACGACCAACACGGGACCGTTCAAGCAGGGCTTCGAGCGCCCGGCGCGTGCGCCGCGTCCGGAGCGCAGCGAGGCTGGCGAGCATTTCGAGCGGCCAGCCCGCGCTCCGCGCGAAGATTTCACCGGCGCTGATGCCCCGCGTGCCGAGCGCGCCCCGCGTGCGCCCAAGGGCGAATCCGAGTTCGGCCTGGAGCGTTACCGCATCGAAGTGGGCCACGCCCATGGCGTGAAGCCGGCCAACATCGTCGGCGCCATCGCCAACGAGGCGGGTCTGGAGAGCCGCCACATCGGTCGCATCGACATCCAGGACGAGTACACCGTGCTCGACCTGCCAGAGGGGATGCCGCGCGACGTGCTGATGCACCTGAAGAAAGTCTGGGTGTCCGGCCAGCAGCTTCGTATCCACAGGGTGGGCGAAGAAGCCGGCGAGGCACCGCCGCGTAACTTCCGCCCGGCCGGTGCGCGACCCGGTCCACGCCCGGGTGCGCGACCGGGTGTCCCCGGCGCCAAACCGCACCGCAAGGGTCCGCCGAAACAGCGCGACTGAGCTCCCCGGCCCGTGCATGCAAGCGCCCGGATGTCCTCCGGGCGCTTTCGTTTTCCCGCCATGGCCACGCGGTGGTCTGGCCCTGATCGATCTGTTGCGATAATCCGCCCATGACCACGCGCCTCAACAAGCACATCGCCGAAACTGGCTTCTGTTCCCGCCGCGAGGCCGACCGCCTCATCAGCGAGCGTCGCGTTACCGTCAATGGCGTCGCCGCCGGCACGGGTGCGGTGGTGGGCGAAGGCGACGAGGTGCAGGTGGACGGCCAGGCGTTGCGCGTGCGCGCGGCCAAGAAGCCTGGCGCGCGCCGCCACGTCTATATCGCGCTCAACAAGCCGGTCGGCATTACCTGCACGACCGAGAGCACGGTCAAGGGCAACATCGTCGATTTCGTCGGCCACGAGCAGCGCATCTTCCCGATCGGGCGCCTGGACAAGGAGTCCGAAGGACTGATCCTGATGACCAGCAACGGTGACATCGTCAACCAGATCCTGCGTGCGGAGAACCGCCACGAGAAGGAATACCTGGTGGCGGTGAACAAGCCGGTGACCGAGGAGTTTTTGCGCGGCATGGCACGCGGCGTGCGCATCCACAACGAGACGACGCTGCCCTGCAGGACTTCACGCATTGCCAAGTTTGGCTTCCGCATCACCTTGACGCAGGGCCTGAACCGGCAGATCCGCCTGATGTCGGCCGCGTTCGGCTATCGCGTGACCCAGCTGCGCCGCGCGCGCATCGACAACATCAAACTAGGAACGCTCAAGCCCGGCGCGTGGCGCAACCTGAGCGATGTGGAGCTGCGCGGGCTGCTGCCCGGCCATACGGATTGGTAGGTTGTGACCGGCTTCACGCCAATGCACGCAAGCGGTAGGCCATTCATATGAATGCGGATAACGTGCGCGGGGCAAGACGTTAGGGGCGTGCATGATCCGACCGGAAAAACCCGATGACGAGTTGCTGCGGATGGCCTCGTTGCACCGTTACCAGATCCTCGATACGGAAGACGAGAAGGCTTACGACGATCTGGTGACCATTGCCGCCGGCATCTGCGCCACTCCCACGGCGGCAATGACGTTGGTGGACACGGACCGGCAGTGGTTCAAGTCACGCGTGGGTCTGGATGTCCCTGAAACCTCGCGGGATCTCTCCTTCTGCGGACACACGATCCTGACCCCGGACCAGGTGATGATCGTGCCCGATGCGACGGAGGATGCGCGCTTCTTCGACAACCCGCTGGTCACCGCGCAGGAAGGCATCCGCTTCTACGCCGGCGCGCCGCTACGTGCGCCCGATGGTCATACGCTGGGGGCGTTGTGCGTCATCGACAGCAAGCCCCGGCAACTGGAGCCGCATCAGATCGAAGCGTTGCAGGCGCTGTCGCGCCAGGTGATCAATCTGATGGAGCTGCGTCGCGTCAGCCGGGAGCTGCAACGCCAACTGGGCGAGCGCGACTGGTACGAGCAGCAGCTGCAGCTCTACCAGAAAGAGCTGGAGCAGCAGAACGCCGACCTCACCGAACAGACCCGGACCGATCCGTTGACCGGCCTGTCCAACCGACGCGCACTGGCGGCGGCGCTGGTGTCATCGCTGGAGCGCGGGCTGAAGCACAACACGCGCGTGTCGGTGGCGATGATCGACGTGGATCATTTCAAGCTCATCAACGACTTGCAGGGTCACGCGGTGGGTGATGAGGTCCTGGTCAACCTGGCCGCACTGCTGCGCGCGCAGTTCGGCGGCACCGGCATGGTGGCGCGCTACGGCGGCGAGGAGTTCGTGGCACTGCTGGAAGACTGCGATGCCGAGCAGGCACGCATGCAGTGCGAATATTTGCGCGAGGCCGTGGCTTATCTGCCCGGCGGTGTGCCTTTGACCATCAGCATCGGCGTGACCGAATGCCGCGCCGCCGATACGCCGGAAGGCGCGTTCTGCCGCGCGGATGAGGCCTTGTATGCCGCCAAGCGTGCCGGGCGCGACCGGGTGATCGTGGCGCCCTGAGCCTTGGGCTGGCCAGTGCTTCAATCCACGATGTGGTGTGATTCGCTGGTGCCCAGCACTTCCGGGTGCTGTACGCGGCGGCGGCCCACCAGTGGTTGCAGGAACACTGCGGTCAGGATGATCGCCACACCCAGATAGAACTGCGACGTCAGCTCGCGTTGCTCGCCGAACAGCAGCATCGCCAGGGCGATGGCGTACACCGGCTCGAGATTGGTGATCAGTTGTACGCCGTAGGCGCTGAGGTGGCGCAGCGCCACCAGCGACAGGGCGAAGGGCAGGAGCGTGCAGGCCAGCGACAGGGTCAGCAGGAACGCGGCGTCGCGCAGGCTGGGCAGCACCAGCAGATCACCGGCGAAGTCGGGAAAGATCCAGGGCATCAGTGGCGCCAGCAACGTCAGCAGCACGGTGCCGGACCCCAGCTCGAGCGCGGTGACGGTGAGGGGCTCGGCGCCTTCGACCATGCGCTTGTTGAGCGAGCCGAAGACTGCCACCAGTAACGCGGACAGGGCGCCGACCGCCACGCCGGCGCGCATGCCGACGGGTACACCGCCGACCACCAGCGCCACGCCGGGCCGGGTGGCGACACCGAAGAACAGCTCCTTGGGCGAAAACGGCCGCTTGGCCAGCCAGGGTTCGATGACCGAGGTGCAGGCCGGCGCCAATGCAATGCAGGTGGCGGCCACCGAGGCGTTGGCCAGTTTCACAGCGCCGTAGAACGTCAACCAGTGCAGCGACACCAGCGCGCCAATGCCGGCGTACCCCCAGAGCATGCGCGCCGGCAGGGCGCGCAGGCCTTTCCACACACGTGGCAGCAGGGCGAGGGTGACGGTGACCAGCAGCATGCGCCACCACACCAACGGCAGCGCTGTGAGTGAAATGAGCTTGCCGAGGATGGGGGTGAAACCCCATAGCAGGACACAGAAATGGATCTGCAGCGTGGCGCGGGCATGGGGGGCGAGAGGCATCACGCATTATCGCCAGCCGCTTGGGGCTGTCGATGGGGCATGGCATGCTCGCGACTCGTCCACGGAGTCGACCATGGCGTTTCCGTTGCCCGCCCACGTATCACGTGCCTGCGCTGCCGTCGTCGCGCTGATCTCGGTGGCCGCGTTGGTACTGCAGTACGGCCTGGTGCTGGAGGCGACCCGAGTGGCGCCCGGTCCGTGGTTGGGCACGGTACGCTTCTTCAGCTATTTCACCATCCTCAGCAACCTCGGCGTGGCCTGGGTGACGGCGAATGCGGCCTGGGGACGCAGCGGCACCTGGACGCGACCGCGCTGGCGCGGACTGGTGGGGCTGTGCATCGGCGTGACCGGACTGGTCTACGTGACCGTCCTGCAGGGCCTGTGGCAGCCGCAGGGCTGGCAATGGTGGGCCGACATCAGCCTGCACTACGCCTCGCCGGTGCTGTACCTGGCGTGGTGGCTGCTTGGCACCTCGCATGGCCAGCTGGGCATGCGCGACCTGCTGGCATGGCTGTGGTTTCCGTTGGTCTACCTGGGCTGGGTGCTGTTGCGGGGCGCGTGGGTGGCCGAGTATCCGTACCCCTTCCTGGACCTGACGGCGCATCGTGCGATGGACGTCGCACGCAACTGCGTGCTGGTCACGCTGGCGTTCGTGCTTGTCGGCGCGGTATTGCTCGGACTGGATCGCATCCTGCCGGGCGGCAGGCGCTGAGCCGCTTCAGCGCGCGCCCAGGCGCTGCAGCAGCGCCATGGCCGCCGAGGGGTTGCGCTCCTTGTCGCCGGCGATGAAGAACAGGAACACTTCGCGCGCAGGGCCCTTGGGCTGCGGCGCTTCCAAGTGCGGCAATGCCGGGATGTCTTCGCCTGCGGCCCACGCTTCCACGCGCTGCGCCCAGGCGTCCAGCGCTTTGCCGGTGTAACCCTGCGGCAACGCTTGGCTCGCACGCATCACCCGCGCGTAGACCAGGCCGCCGCTGAGGTCGGCAAAGCGGGGGTAGTCGTCCGAATCGCTGAACACCGTGGCCATGCCGCGCTGACGGACCATGGACAACAGGGCCGGCGTGAAGAAATCCGGATCGCGCACATCCAGCACATGGCGCAGCGCTCGGCCGTCGACCTGCCTGGGCAGCAGGTCGAGAAATGCTTCGAAGGAGGCGGGCTGCAGCCGTGTCCCCGTATCGAACTGCCAGACCAGGGGGCCAAGTCGATCGCCCAGCGTGGCGATGCCCCCCACGAAGTCCTCGACCTGCGCACCGACCTTGTCCAATGCGCGTGC
>JBEVNH010000142.1:0-23409 GCA_040508175.1 Pseudoxanthomonas sp. | reverse complement strand
CCCGAAAATCGTCTGGCTCAATCGCGTCCGGTAAGCCCGGCGCGGGCAAAATCCACCGAACCTTACCTGTCATACTGGCGACCGCACAAGCTGATATCCCGCATCACCCATGATTCATGGCCTGAATGCGCGGATTGCCCCGCCGGAGTGGTTGCTCGCCGTGATCGACAGTCCCAGAAGTCATGCCAGCGGGTCGCTGGGTCGCATGTTCGAGGCGTATGCAGCGCGCTGGCCTCAGGAGCGCGAAGTGGCGGAGCTGTTTCGGATCCTCCTGGACGACCCAGTCAATCCGTTCCTGCGCGAGCGCCTGGCGGGGCACTTCACCGCGTCCGCCTGGCTGGTCAGTGTCGATGGGCAGCGCACGCTGCTGATGCATCACGCCAAGCTGCGGCGCTGGCTGCAACCCGGCGGGCATGCCGACGGCGAGGTCGACCTGGCACGGGTCGCAGGCAAGGAGGCCAGCGAGGAAACCGGCCTGACGGATCTGATGGTGGACGATTCGGTCCTCTTCGACCTGGACCGGCACTGGATTCCCGAGCGCAAGGACATGCCTGGTCACTGGCACTACGACGTGCGCTACGTCGTGCGGGCCACGACAAGCGAGGTGTTCATCGGCAACGAGGAATCGCTGGCGCTGGCCTGGCGTGCAGTGACCGAAGTGGTCGCTGATCCGGATCCTTCGCTCAGTCGCATGGCGCGCAAATGGCTGGCCGCGCGTGCGGCCTGAAGGGCGCGGCTGAACGTCTGAGCGGACGCGAAAAGGCGCGCTTCCAAGGGAAGCACGCCGCTTGGCGAGTCTTCAGTACAGCACGCGGGTTCGCAACGTGCCCTCGATCACGCCCAGCGCGTCGCGCAGGGTGCTGGCCTGTTCCTCGTGGGCGGTGACGTCGATGACCACATAACCCACCTGGGCGTCTGTGCGCAGGTACTGGCCGTCGATGTTGATGCCCTGGGCGCGGAACACGTCGTTGATCGCCGACAGCACGCCAGGCACGTTGCGATGGATATGCAGCAGGCGGCGGCTGCCTTCATGGCCGGGCAGGGTGACTTCGGGGAAA
Organism: Pseudoxanthomonas sp.; assembly: GCA_040508175.1. GTDB lineage: Bacteria > Pseudomonadota > Gammaproteobacteria > Xanthomonadales > Xanthomonadaceae > Pseudoxanthomonas_A. The sequence goes on along the minus strand of JBEVNH010000142.1, from coordinate 22,351 downwards.
TTCACTGCCGACAACGTGCTGCCGTTGTCGCTGTACCGCACCAGCTTGGCGGCGACCTCGATGCCGATGTTGTCCTGCGCCTCCAGCGTGCTGCCGCCCACGTGCGGGGTGAGGATGACATTGTCCAGGCCGATCAGTGGCGAGACGAAGGCATCGCCATTGCCCTTGGGTTCGACCGGGAACACGTCCACTGCCGCGCCACCGAGGTGGCCATCCTTCAGCGCGGTCGCCAGCGCATCGATGTCCACCACCGTGCCGCGCGAGGCGTTGATCAGATGCGCGCCGCGTTTCATTGCCGCCAGCTCGGCCACGCCGAACATATCCTTGGTGGCCGTGGTTTCCGGCACGTGCAGGGTCACCACGTCGCTGCGCTCAAGCAGTTCGCCCAGGCTGGTGGCCGGCATGGCATTGCCCAGCGACAGCTTGGTTTCGATGTCGTGGAAGATCACCTTCATGCCCATCGCCTCGGCCAGCACGCCGACCTGGGTGCCGATGTGGCCATAGCCGATGATGCCCAGGGTCTTGCCGCGGGCCTCGTGGCTGCCAGCGGCCGACTTGGACCAGCCACCGCGGTGGCACTCGATGCTCTTCTGCGGGATTCCGCGCATCAGCATGATCGCCTGGGCAATGACCAATTCGGCCACGCTGCGGGTATTGGAGTAGGGCGCGTTGAAGACCGGGATACCGGCCAGCTCGGCCGCGTCCAGGTCCACCTGGTTGGTGCCGATGCAGAAACAGCCGACCGACATCAAGCGGCGGGCGTGCGACAGCACGTCGGCGGTCAGGTGCGTGCGCGAGCGGATGCCGATGATGTGGGCTTCGGCAACCGCGGCCTTCAGCTGGTCTTCCGGCAGCGACTTGGCGTGGATGTCGATCTGCGTGTAGCCGGCGGCCTGGAACACATCCACCGCGGTCTGGCTGACACCTTCCAGCAGCAATACACGGATGTCCTGCTTGGGGAAGGAGGTCTTCTTGGTCATCGGTCTGGGGGTGCAAAAGCGGGCTGCCCACTATGCCAGAGCGCATTGGTTACTGTTGTTTTGCAAAAGTGGACGTGGCGTTGCATCGCTGGCACGCTGGCGCCCCTTTCACGCTGCCGCCGTGTCGCCATGACCGACCCACGTCTCACCGCGCTGCAAGCCGCCGCGCCGGAGCTTCGCCTGAAGACCGAGCCGGGTGATCTGGAACACTACGGCCGCGACTGGACCCGCCGCTGGACGCCCAACCCGTTGGCCATTGCGCTGCCCGGCAGCGTGGAGGACGTGCAGGCGGTGATGCGCTGGGCCAGCGAACATGACATCAAGGTGGTGCCCTCCGGTGGCCGCACCGGCTTGTCCGGTGGCGCGGTGGCGGCCGATGGCGAGCTGGTGCTCAGCCTGGAGCGTTTGAACAAGCCGCTGGCCTTCGATCGCGTGGATCGCACGTTGACCGTACAAGCCGGCATGCCGCTGGAAGCGGTGCACAACGCGGCTCGCGAGCAAGGCCTGGAATATCCGGTGGATTTCGCCGCACGCGGCTCGTGCTCGATTGGCGGCAACATCGCCACCAATGCCGGTGGCATTCGCGTGATCCGCTATGGCAACACGCGCGAATGGATCGCCGGCCTGAAAGTCGTCACCGCCGATGGCCAATTGCTCGACCTCAACCGCGCCCTGGTCAAGAACTCCAGTGGCTACGACCTGCGCCAGCTGATGATCGGTTCGGAGGGCACGCTGGGCATCGTGGTGGAAGCCACGCTGCGCCTGACCGATCCGCCGCCGCCGACCAACGTCATGCTGCTGGCGCTGACCAGTTTCGAGGCGTTGATGGAGGTGTTCGCGGCCTTCCGCGAGCGCCTGCAGCTGGAGGCATTCGAGTTTTTCACCGACATCGCGCTCAAGCACGTGCTGGCGCATGGTGCGAGCAAGCCGTTCGAGGAAGTGCATCCGTATTACGTGGTCACCGAGTTCGCGGTCGGCGATGACGCCAGGGAGGCGGCCGCCATGGCCGCGTTCGAATACTGCATGGAATCGGGCTGGGTGGTCGATGGCGTGATCAGCCAGTCAGACGCGCAGGCCCAGCAGCTGTGGCGCCTGCGCGAAGGCATCACCGAGTCGCTGGCGCGCCACGTGCCATACAAGAACGATGTGTCGGTGCGTATCTCGCAAATGCCGGTGTTCCTGGAAGAAACGCAGAAACTGCTGGGTGAGGCCTATCCGCAGTTCGAGGTCGTGTGGTTCGGTCATATCGGGGACGGCAACCTGCACATCAACGTGCTCAAGCCGGACGACATGGCGCAGGAGGAGTTTGTCCGTCAGTGTGAGCAGGTCACCAAGCTGCTGGCGCAAGCGTTGAAAGCACATGGCGGCAGCATTTCCGCCGAGCACGGCATCGGTCTGGTGAAGAAGCACTACCTGGACAGCACGCGCGGCCCGGCCGAGATCGCGCTGATGCGCGGTGTGCGGCACGCGCTGGATCCCAAGGCGCTGCTGAACCCGGGCAAGCTGTTCGACGCGTGAGCAGGACCCGTGGATGGAACATCGCGGTGGTCGCCGTGTAGTCTTCCGGCGTGGTGTTGCCACGCCTTGACTTCGACTCACGGAATGAATTGCATGAAACCTCTGCTTCCCCTGTGCTTGCTGGCGCTGAGCGTGCCGGCCCTGGCCTCCAGCTTCGCCGGCAGCTCTGCCGGTGCGTCATCGGCGGGCTCGTCTGCCGGTTCGTCGGCGTCTTCGGACAGCTCCTCGGGCGATGACAAGATCGTCATGCAGGCACGCGAAGATGCGGCCGGTTTCGTCGCCAGCGAAGGCCGCATCCGCGGGGCCCAGCTGGAGGCCGCGCTGCGTCAGCTGCGCGAGCGCGATGTCTCGCTGCGTGCGCATAGCGACATGCAGCTGGCCCAGTCCATCCTGGCACGCTGATGCCCGTGCGCCGGCCCTGGCGCCGGCGCTGCGGGGCGCTGTGGCTGCTGCTGTCGGTGGCCTCGTTGTCGACGTCGGCCGTGCAGGCCGGCGTTCCCCTGCAACTGGATGAAACCGGGCTTGATGCGGCCGAACGCGCCGCCAGCGCCCAGCTGATCGGCGAGGTGCAGGCGCGGCTTCCGCCGGCATTCGGCGAGGCGCTGGACAAGCCCATCCAGCTGCAATGGCGCAAGGATTTGCCCGCGCGCGTCCATGGGCGTTCGCGTGGCGCACGCATCCTGCTGGCGCAATCCCTGCTCGATGCGCTGCGCTCGGCTTCTTCGTCCACACCGGAGCGTGCGTCGGTTGCATCGCGCCAGGCCCAGGCCACGTTGATCCACGAGCTGGCGCATCTCTACGACCGCTCATCGCACGGTGGCCTGTCGCGTAACGCGCAGCTGCTGGATCTTGCAGGTTGGCAGCGTCGTCCGCTGCGGCCGTTCTCGCGTGCCCCCAGTGCGATGCGTGACCGCAGCCCGGATGCGTATGAGCTGACCAGTCCGCGCGAGTTTGTGGCGGTCAACTTCGAACACTTCCTGCTCGACCCGGACTACGCCTGCCGGCGCCCACAGCTGCACGCCTGGCTGGCGCAGCGCGTCGGCATGGCGCCGGCGCACGCGTCTTGCGCGCAGACGCTTCCCTTTGTGGAAGCCGACGCGGCCGCCGGAACCGCCCAGCTGCTGACACTGGACCCTGCGCGCGTCTACGCAGTGGACTATCTGCTGGCCGAAGGCAATGCGCAGGCAATGAGTCTGTGGGGGCACACCATGCTGCGGCTGGTGGTCTGTGCGCCCGGCCGCGCGCCAGGGCCGGATTGCAGGCTGGATCTGCAATATCACCTGGTGCTGTCCTTTCGCGCCTTTGTCGGCGACGTGCAGGTCTCGCACTGGCGTGGGTTGACCGGGTCGTATCCCACGCGGTTGTACGCGCTGCCCCTGGAGCAGGTGATCGCCGAGTACACGCGGGTCGAGCTGCGCGGCCTGCGCTCGGTCCCGCTGAAACTGGCGCCGCAGCAGGTGGCCGGCGTCATGCAACGCGCGGCGCAGCTGCACTGGAATTACGACGGACGCTATTACTTCATCAGCAACAACTGCGCGGTGGAAAGCGCGCGGTTGCTGGAAGAGGGCGTGCCGGCCCTGGCGGACATCGGTGTCATGGCGATGAGTCCGGCCGGTGTCCTGCGGCGCCTGCGGCGCGCGGGCATCGCCGATGTATCGGTGTTCGACGACATGGCGGTCGCACGCCGGCAGGGTTACTACTTCGAGGCAGCCAGCGCCCATTACCAGACGCTGCTGGAGGTGCTGCGGACGCAGGCGCAGGCGCCGGCGGCTACAGTGGAGCAGTGGTTCGCCCTGGCGCCCGCACAGCGCGCGGCCTGGTTTGAAGGCGCTAACCTGCGGGCGACCGCGGCCGCGCTGCTGCTGGAACAGGCCGCGGCACGCCGCGCGGAGCTGGAGGTGCGCGATGCGCTCAAGCGCCGCTACCTGGGAACGCGGCGAGGCAAGGGCGATGCCTTGGACCGGGAACTGCAGGCGTTGTTCGACACGGAAAGCCGCTTGGCGCGCCCGGCCGCGCTGCTTGATGACGCACCAGGGGCCGGATATGGCCTGCCGATCGGATCAGAGCTGACAGCGTTGCAGGAACGCGGCATGGACCAGGCCTTGGCCCTGGCCGACGGCTGGCAGCGCGTACGCGGCCAGGCGCTGGCGGAACTTTCCGGGGAGCAGCGTGCGTTGCTGGAAGGCACGCAGCGCAATGTCGAGGCATTGTCGAAGCGGATGCGTGAGCAGGCGAGGGGACCGGAGCGCGTCGAAACGGCCCCCGTTCCTTGAGCGGTCGATCCACGCTTCGCCTGGAAGCAAGGTGGCTGTAATGCCCGCGCTACACGCGACGTGAATTGCCGCTTGCGGCGCGGCCCTGCAACCCATGCGCGAGCCTTCCGCCTCTGCAACGAGCGAGACGATAAACAGACCGGCGCCGTGAAATTCCAGATGGATCATCGAAGAAGGGTCGCTGGTGCGACGCCCGAGGCAAGTCTGCTGCACCGCTCTATTTGAGCGATCCATCGGGTAAGCATTTCACGCGCGGACAAGCGCCAAGCGTGGAATGTCGCCTTGCGCAAGATGTCGGGCGTCGGCAGATCCAACACGGTCGAGAAAGCCTGCGGAGATATCCGGGGAGTTCCCCGGCTATGCCGCGAAGTCGGGCGGGTGGATGACGGCGCTGATGGCGAGCGAGGACGAATCGGGACGTGCCGTCGCCGTCTGAAAGATAGGCCAGGCAATCCATCCATCCAGAGCCTGTTGGTTGTGTCCCTACAAGTTACCGAAGCCAAAGACGTTGGCTGACAGGACGTGAAGGTTGCCCCGTCTCTGATTGCGCGACCGGCACCGTCGCCTCTGCCAAGTACTTCCGTATGCCTTGGGTGGATTCCCGCATTGACCGCCAATACGGGCGGTCAATGTGATCGGGGCTGGTATTTGGGTTCGACCTCAGTCGGCCCGGCCGCCGAACTCACCGGTCGTCGTGTTCACCAGGATGCGCTCGCCGTTGGTGATGTACTCCGGGACCATGATCTCGATGCCGGTGTTGAGCGTGGCCGGCTTGGGGCGCTTGGTGGCGGTGCCGCCCTTGAGCTCCGGCGGGGTGTCCACTACTTCCAGCGTCACATGCTGCGGCAGCTGTACGGCCACGGGCTGCTCGTCGATGACCTGCACGTACAGGCCGGTCAGGCCGTCGGTGATGTAGCCGGCGTCGTCGCCGATCACGTCTGCATCCAAGGTGTACGGCGTGTAGTCCTCATCGTCCAGGAACACGAACGCGTCGCCGTCCTTGTACGAATAGGTCGACTGCCGGCGCAGCAGCTCCACTTCGGTCAGGTTGTCATCGGCGTCGAAGCTGGCATCCAGCTTGGCACCGCCGGGCACGCTGTACATGATGAAGCGGAAGCGGACATTGCCACCGCGGCCCTGCGGCGAAGAGCGCTCGATGTCGCGGATCTGATAGACGCCGTTGTTGTATTCGACGACGTTGCCTTTCTTGATGTCACCAGCTTTCATGGATTTGGCTGCGTTGGGTTGGTGGGTGGTGTTGGAGCGATCCCTGGCCCCTTACTTGGGTGCCAGGCGGGTGGCGCCATCCAGGCGGATGGTTTCGCCGTTGAGGTAGCGCGCCCGCAGGATGAAGCCGACGGTTTCGGCAAACTCCTGCGGCCGTCCCAGACGGGACGGGAAGGGGATGGACGCGGCCAGCGACTGCTGCACGGCCTCGGGCATGCCATCGACCATGGGCGTCCAGAAGATGCCGGGGGCGATGGTCATCACGCGGATGCCGAAGCGCGCCAGTTCGCGCGCCATCGGCAGGGTCATGCCGACCACGCCGCCCTTGCTGGCCGAATAGGCGGCCTGGCCGATCTGACCCTCGTACGCCGCCACGCTGGCGGTGTTGACGATCACGCCGCGCTCGCCGTCTTCCCCCCCCGTGTTGTGCTGCATGGCATCGGCCGCGGCCTTGGCCACGTTGAAGCTGCCGACCAGGTTGACCAGGACCGTGGTGCGGAAAGTGGCCAAGGGCATCGGCCGGCTTTGACCAAGTTCGTCCTTTCCCAGCACGCGGCCGGCACCCAGGATGCCGGCACAATTGACCGCCACGTTGAGGCCGCCGAGGACGTCCTTGGCGGCGCTGACGGTGGCGGCCACGGCGTCCTCGTCGGTGACGTCGGTGCGGAAATAGCGGGCCTTGTCCTGGCCCAGCGCGGCAACGGCCGCGGCGCCCTTGTCGTCGTTGACGTCCAGCAGCGCCACGCGCGCGCCATGGGCGACGAGATGCTCGGCCACGGCCAGGCCCAGGCCGGACACGCCGCCAGTGATCAACGCCTTGGTGTGCTCAAGCTCCATCGTGTCTCCGCCCGCGCCGCAGAAGGAGGCGATTCTACGACAGCCGACGCTGCCACCCGGAAGCCGCGGCCGGCGCGGCGCTCAGAGGGGCAGCAGGTAGAAGCGGTCGCAGCCGCCGTGCCCGGTAGCGCCCAGTGGCGCGTCGATGCGCTGGAAGCCGCTGCGCGTATACAGGCGCATGGCTGCGTCCATGCCGGTCAATGTTTCGATGTAGCAGCGGGCAAAGCCCAAGCCGCGGGCCGCCTCCAGGCAGCGCGCCATCATCGCCGCGCCGGCGCCGGTGCCACGCGCGCCGGGAAGGAAGTACATCTTGCGCAGCTCGCACACCTCGTCCTCGCCGCCGTTGAGTGGCGCCACACCCGCGCCGCCCAATACCAGGCCGTCGTGTTCGACGACGAAATAGGCACAGCGCGGCTGCCCGTAGGCGCGGCTCAGCCAGTCCACTTCCGGGTCGTTGATGGCAAAGCCCGCGCCGCAGGCACCGAACTCAGGCATGACCTGGCGGATGATGGCGGCCATGGCGGCATCGTCGGCCGGCTGGATCGGGCGCAGCAGGAAGCCGGCGGGCAGGGGGGGAGCGGGATCTGCAGGCATGGCGCGGCAACAATCTGGGGACGGTGATGCTACAACGCGCCCCGCCTCATGCCTGCGCGATGCGCGCCAGCTGCGCACCGCGCACCCGGCTGGCGAACTCGTCCGGCAGCAGGCCCGGGGCGAACAGGAAGCCCTGGCCCACCGGTACGCCCAGCTGCAACAGGAACTGGCGCTGCGACTCGGACTCGATGCCCTCGGCCACCAGCCCCAAGCCCAGGCTGCGCGCGATGGCCGACACGGCCTGGCACACGGCCACGTCCGAGCGGTTGCCGGGCACGCCTTCGGTGAACAGCTGGCTGATCTTCAGCCCGTGGATGGGCAGGCGACGCAGGTAGTTGAGCGCGCTGTAGCCTTCGCCGAAATCGTCAATGGTCAGCATCACGCCCAGTGCCCGCAGTTCGGCGAAGGTGCGCAGGGTGGCCGGTGCGTCCTCGATCAGCACGCGCTCGGTGAACTCCAGCTCCAGGGCCGAGCCGGGCAGGCGGAATTCCTCCAGTAGCTCACGCACGTGCCGCGCCAGATCGTCGGCGAACTGGCGGTAGGAGACATTCACCGCGACGCGGATGATGCCCAGCCCTTCGTCGCGCCACGCGCGGATCTGGCGACAGGCTTCGCGCAGCACCCAACGGCCGATGCGCACGATGTCGCCGGTGGTCTCGGCATGGCCAATGAACAGGTCCGGGCGCTGCTCGCCCAGCTGGTGGTTGCTCCAACGGATCAACGCCTCCGCCGCGATGATCTGACCACGGCGCAGGTCCACCTGCGGCTGGTAGACCAAGTGGAATTCCTCGTTGTCCACAGCGCGGCGTAGCTGGGTTTCCATCAGCACGCGGTCCTGCTGCTTCTGTGCCAGCTCCAGGTTGAAGTCCTGCCAGGCATTGCGCGTGCGGTGCTTGACGTCGTACATGGCGACATCGGCGTTTTGGATCAGCTGCTGCGGCCGCGTGCCGTCCTGCGGCGCGCGCGCGATGCCGATGCTGGCGCTGATATTGAATTCCTCCTGCCCGAACCGGAACGGCGGCTCGAACGCGACCAGGATCGCGTCGGCCATGTGCTCGGGCATGCGGGCGTCGTCGCCGCAGTCGCACAGCACCAGGAACTCATCGCCGCCGAAGCGTGCGACCTGGCCCTGCGGGCCGACCGCGCCGAGGATGCGATGGGCGGCTTCCATCAAAAGTTGGTCGCCGGTGTTGTGGCCCAGCACGTCGTTGACCGCCTTGAAGCGGTCCAGGTCCACGTACAGCAATGCCAGATGGTCGCGCGCCGTGTCGCTCAGGCGCGCGCCCAGCTCGGTCAGCACTGCATCGCGGTTCATCAGGCCGGTCAATGGATCGGTCCGCGCCTGGATGCGCAGGGTTTCCTCCGAACGCTTGTCCAGGGAGATGTCCTGCAGCGTCCCGATCACCCGCGCCGAGGCAGGGTCACTACTGTCGACTTCGCCAATCATGCGGACCCAGAACGGGTGCCCGTCCCGGTGCGAGCCCTGCAGTTCCGTATCGAAGCCGCCGCCGTCGCGCATCACCCGCGCGGTGACGTCATGGAAACGCCGACGGTCCGGCGCATCCAGGCAAGCCAGCATGTCGGCAATGCGTTCGGGCGCGTGCGGCGCGCCCAGGATGCGTTGGGCTTCGTCGGTCACGTACACCAGGTCGCGCCCGGTGTCCCATTCCCAGCCGCCGATATGCGCCAGCGACTGCGCACGATCGAACAGCGCGCTTTCCCGTTTGAGGTGGGTGACGTCGCTGAAGATCGAAGTGACCTGCGATGGGCGATCCTCGCCGGGGGCGAACTGCGGCACCGATGTGACACTCAGCCAGATCAGCTCCTTGCGACGGCGGTGATAGAGGCCGATCAGGATGCTCTCCTGGACGCGACCTTCGCTCAGCGCCCGCTGGGCCGGCATGTCGCGCTCGTCCAGTTCCTGGCCGTCCTCGTCCACCACGCGCCAGCGCTCGTAGGCCAGCTCGTCAGACAGGCGCATGCGCTCGTTGACGCTGAAGATGCGCAGTGCCGCGCCGTTGGCATACAGGATTTCCTGCGCGCGGTTGTGCACGATCACACCGCGGTCCAGTGCTTCCATCAACTCGCGGTAGCGGGTCTCGGCCTCGCGGCGGCTGCTGAGGTCGCGGGCGACGGCAACCACGCTCTTGCGCCCGTCGAACAGGAAATTGGCCGAATGCACTTCCACCGGGAAGCGCGTGCCGTCACCGCGCATGTTGGTGACTTCGACGACATAGCTCTCGCCGCGGTTCAGGCATTCCCACACCGGGACCATGTGCTCGCGCGGCAGGTCCGGGTTGAGCACGCTGATGTTCTTGCCGACGATGTCGCCGTGCTCGCGCTGGTAGGCCGCAATGCCGGCGCGGTTCAGATCCAGCACGGTGCCATCCTCGGCCAGGATGCTGACCGGGTCGGGCACCGCATCGAACAGCGTGCGATAGCGCTGGCTGGCCAACTGCTGTGCCTGGACGGTCTCGGCCAGTGCCTTGGCGGCTTTTTCCAGCAGCGCGCGCGTATGCGTAGGCAAGGCCTGGGTGCTGGAGGCTTGCCGCAGCTCGTCGAGTAACGTCCGCAGGTTGGGATCCAGCGGTGCTGCCTGGGTCATGCGCCGCTCCTGGCGCGCGCGACCTTGCTGCCCGTGGGGCGTCCCAGCAATTGCGCCAGCCACGCGCCTGTCCTGCACAGATTCTCCAGATCCACTCCAGTCTCCATTCCCAGTCCCTGCAGCAGGTACACGACATCTTCCGTTGCGACGTTGCCACTGGCCCCGGGCGCGTAGGGGCAACCCCCAGAACCTGCAATGGCTGCATCCACTACACGCACTCCCGACTCAAGACAGGCCAGAAGATTGGCCAGCGCCTGTCCGTAGGTATCGTGGAAGTGCACCGCCAGGGCCGACATCGGCACCTCGTCGGCCACGGCCAGCAGCATCTGCCGGGCCTTGTGCGGGGTACCCACGCCGATGGTGTCGCCCAGCGAGATCTCCCGGCAGCCCATGTCGTACAGGGCCTTGGCCACGCGCACCACTTCGGACACCGGGACGTCGCCCTGGTAGGGGCAGCCCAGCACCGTGGAGACGTAGCCACGCACACGCACGCCGTCCTGCGTCGCCTGCGCCAGCACCGGGGCAAAGCGCTGCAACGAGGCCTGGATGCCGGCATTGGTATTGCGCAGGTTGAATGCCTCCGAGGCCGCGGTGAAGACGGCGACCTCACGGGCACCGACGGCATGTGCGCGCTGGTAGCCCTGCAGGTTGGGCACCAAGACCGGATAGGCGACCCCGGGCTGCCGTTGCAGCGCCTGCATCACCGCTTCCGCATCGGCCAGCTGCGGCACCCAGCGCGGGCTGACGAAGCTGGTGGCCTCCACCGAGGGCAGGCCGCAGGCGGCCAATTGTTCGATCAGGCTGACCTTGTCGGCGGTGGCCACGAAGCGGGCTTCATTCTGCAGGCCGTCACGGGGGCCGACTTCCACCAGGTGGACGCGGTTGTCGCTCATGCGCGGGCGCCTCGGGCTGGGCGGGAAAGGGCGAGGCTAGATAGATAGCAGGCACAGCATCTGCCGTCACGGGGACCAGGAGGGTGCGCGGCGCTCCAGGAAGGCGGCGATGCCCTCGCGCCCTTCCTGCGAGGCCCGCAGCCGGGCGATCAGCGCCGCGTTGTCCGCATCCTGGGTGTCCGCATCCGGGTGGCTGCCGGCGGCTGACACGAGGTGCTTGGCCAGGCGGGTGGCCTGCGGGCCGGCTTTGAGCAGCAATTGGATCTGGCGCTGCACGCTGGCATCCAGCAGGTCGTCATCGACCACTTGGTGCAGCAGGCCCAGCTGCAGCGCGGCGGCGGCGTCGAAGGACTCGCCGGTGGCGAACCAGCGTCGCGCCTGGCGCGCGCCGATCGCCCGCACCACATAGGGGGAGATCACCGCCGGCAGCAGTCCCAGCCGGCACTCGGTCAGGCCGAATTTGGCACTGCCCACGCCGATGGCGATGTCACAGCACGCCACCAGCCCGACACCGCCGCCAAAGGCCGAGCCCTGCACGCGTGCAATCGTGGGCTTGGGCAAGGTGTCCAACGTTCGCATCAGGCGTGCCAGCGCCAGGGCATCGTCACGATTCTCCGCGTCGCTGGCCACGGCCTGCGCCTGCATCCAGTTCAGGTCCGCACCGGCAGAGAACGACGCGCCCTCGGCTTCCAGCACGACCACGCGCAGCGTGGGGTTCTGCGCGGCGTGCTCCAACGCCTCGGTCAACCCCGTGATCAAGGCTGCATCGAACGCGTTGTGAACGACAGGCCGCTGCAGTCGCAATCGCAGCACTGCGCCTTCGCATTCCTGGCTGAATCCGGTCTGCATGCGTCACCTGTCTATGAGCCGATCGCCATGGTATCGGGGCCAGCCACCCCACCTGTGATGCGTTGCGGCGATGATACAATTGAGAATAGTTACCAGTTGAGCGTTGCCGCGTGATCCTGACCGAGTTGCCCCGTCGCCATCCCGCCATCGTGGAGACCGTCATCGACAAGCACCCCGACGATCCAATCGCCCGCCGTCTGCGCGAGCTTGGCTTCGTGGCAGGGGAGCAGGTCAGTGTCGTTGCCGGCGGTCCGCTGGGGGCCGAGCCGTTGCTGGTACAGGTGGGTTTTACCCGGTTCGCCCTGCGCCGTAGTGAGGCCGCGCGGGTGGTGTTGAAGGGCGAGGGCGCGGCATGAGTGCGACCGCCTCGCCGTTGCGTCTGGCCCTGGTGGGCAACCCCAACTGCGGCAAGACCGCGCTGTTCAACCAGCTCACTGGCAGCCGCCAGAAGGTCGCCAACTACGCGGGTGTGACCGTGGAGCGCAAGGAGGGCCGCTTCACCACACGCCATGGCCGTGAGTACGCGGTGCTGGATCTGCCGGGCGCGTACAGCTTCAATGCGGCCAGTCTGGATGAGGCGGTAACGCGCGACCTGTGTCGCGGCTTCCTGCCAGGTGAAGCCAAGCCCGATGTGCTGGTCTGCGTAGTCGATGCCACCAACCTGCGTCTGCACCTGCGCTTTGCGCTGGAGGCCCGTGCGCTGGGCATCCCGATGATCCTGGCGGTTAACCTGGCCGATGCGGCGCGCAGCCGCGGTATCACCATCGACCTGGAAGTGCTGGAGCGCGAGCTGGGCATTCCGGTCGTGGAGACGGTGGCGGTCAGGCGCCACGGCGCGCAGGCACTGCTGGATCAGATCGACCGCACCGCGCTGTCGCCGCACATTCCGCCGCAGCTGGCCGAAGGCGTGGACGTGCATGAGGAGACCCGCCGCCTGCTATCGCTGGCCGTCGGCATGCCCACGCGCACGGCTCGGATCGACGATGCGCTGGATCGCTGGTTGCTGCATCCGGTATTCGGCCTGCTGACGCTGGCCGTGGTGATGTTCCTGATCTTCCAGGCGGTGTATGCCTGGGCCACGCCGGTGATGGACGGTATCGATGCCGGTACCGCGGCGCTGGGCGATTGGGTGGGGGGCGTGCTGCCGGAAGGCCCACTCAACAGTCTGCTGGTGGACGGCATCATCGCCGGCCTGGGCGGGGTGATCGTCTTTCTGCCGCAGATCCTGATCCTGTTCTTCTTCATCCTGGCGCTGGAGGAATCCGGCTATCTGCCGCGCGCGGCCTTCCTTCTGGACCGGAGCATGTCGGCCGCCGGGCTGTCGGGGCGCTCGTTCATCCCCCTGCTGTCCAGCTTCGCCTGTGCCATTCCCGGCATCATGGCCACGCGCTCGATCCAGGATCCACGCGACCGCATGGCGACGATTCTGGTCGCACCGCTGATGACCTGTTCGGCACGCCTGCCGGTCTACGCGCTGCTGATCGGCGCCTTCATCCCCAAGCGTGAGGTCTGGGGCTGGTTCAACCTGCAGGGTCTGGTGCTGTTCGGCCTGTATGCCGCCGCCGTGGCGAGCGCGCTGCTTGTGTCCTGGATCATGAAGCGCGTGCGCCGCGACAAGAGCGAGCACGCCTTGATGCTGGAGCTTCCCTCATACCGCATCCCGCATCCGCGCGACCTGGCCATCGGGTTGTGGGAACGCGCGACGATCTTTCTCAAGCGGGTGGGCGGCATCATCCTGGCGCTGACCGTGCTGCTGTGGTTCCTGCTGTCGTATCCGGGCGCACCGGCCGATGCCACCATGCCGGCAATCGACTACAGCTTTGCCGGCCGTATCGGGCACGCGTTGACCGCGGTCTTCTCGCCGCTGGGCTTCAACTGGCAGATCTGCATCGCGCTGATCCCCGGCCTGGCCGCACGTGAAGTGGCGGTGGCCTCGCTGGCAACGGTCTATGCCCTGTCGGCAGCCGATGACGATGCCGCCTCGCAGGCGCTGCTGCCGCTGATCCAGGATGGCTGGTCGCTGGCCACCGGCTTGTCGCTGCTGGTCTGGTACATCTACGCACCCATGTGCATTTCGACGCTGGCCACGATCAAGCGCGAGACCAATTCCTGGCGCAAGATGGGCATGGCCACGCTCTACCTCTTCGTGTTGGCTTATGCCGCCTCGTTCGTGACCTACCAGATCGCAGTGCGACTGGGCGCGGGCTGAGCGATGGACCTGTCACTGGCCCTGCAATACCTGATCATCGCCGTGGCGGTGCTGGTCAGTGCCTGCGTGGTGATGAACAAGCAGTTTCCCGGTACTTCACGTCGTCTGCGCGTCAACGTGGCATTGCTGCTGTTGCGTGCGGGCAGGGCCGGTTGGATGAAGCGGCTGGGGCGCTGGATTGCACCCGCGACGACGTCCGATGCAGGCGCGTGCGGTGGCTGCAGCAGCTGCGGCCCCGAGGCGCCCCGGCAGCACTGATCGCGTTCGCAACGACTGCCTCAGGACAGGCGCCGGCGCCCGCGGGGAGCCATGCCGCCGGTATGCGGAAACATTTCCACCGCCAATGAAAAAGTCAGTTGTTCGCCAGGCCTGACGGCACCAACGCCGACGACGTGCCGATCGATCTCCTCGCCGCGGGCATTGCGGACCACCACCACGGCGGCGTATTCCCAGGGCGCGGCGTCGGCCGGATGGTTGACCGTGCCTTCCACCTTCAACGGCACGATGGTCTGGCGTTTGCGCTCGCTGGTCAGTGCATCGTCGAACCGGAGGTGATGCCGGCACGCTGGGCATACGCTGGCGCTTTCCAGAATCATCGCCTTGCAGTGCGGGCAGGCGCGGGTGGCGCCCGCGCTGCCCGGACGGATATTGCTCACGCGTCGGTTTTCTCGGCCTTGTCGGTTTTTTCAGCCTTGCCCGTGCTGCCTTTGCCGCTGTCCTTGTCGCCCCAGCCGAAGTCCACCTGGCCACGCATGCGTGCGCCCGCGGCCACCGTGAGTGCGCCCACCGTGACGTCGCCGATCAACGCGCCTGACGACAGCAGTTCCACCTGGTTGGCCGCTTCGATATTGCCCTCCAGCTCGCCTGCAACCACCACCTTGCTGGCGCGCACGCTGCCGGTCAGCTTGGCGCCGACTTCGATGGTCAGATCACCCTGGACGTTGACGTCACCCTTGAATTTACCCGCGATACGGACATGGCCGGTGCCCTCGATCTTGCCCTCGATGGTCAGGTCCGAGGCAATCAACGATTCCTTGGCTTGCGGTGGAGATGGCCTGTTCACCGGGGCCGGCGTGGCAAGGGTCGACGGCACGGGGGGAGTTTCCGTCGGGGGCGCCGTGACCGAGGGTTGGAAAGGCAGCGGCTCGGAAGCCGGGGGCGGGGACGTCTTGTTGGGGGCCTGATCCTTCCAGATCGACATGGGTACGGTTCTCCAGGGACTTGGGGGAAGGCCGACTATCGCGGCTCAAGCCCAAGACTTTTGTGACAAAAATCACCGATAGAGCGATTGCAGTTTGGCAGAACGATGGCGACCTCCAGCCGAGGCTACATGCGGAAGACGCCGAAACGGGTCTGCGTGGGCGGCGCCTGCAGTGCTGCGGAAAGGCCCAGGCCAAGAACCCGGCGGGTGTCGGTGGGATCGATGATGCCGTCGTCCCAGAGCCGTGCCGTGGCATACCAGGGGCTGCCCTGGTGTTCGTACTGTTCTCGGATCGTCTCGCGATAAACGGCTTCCTCATCGGCCGGCCACTGGCCGCCGCGCGCCTCGATACCCTCGCGTTTGACCACCGACAGCACCGAGGCGGCCTGGCCGCCCCCCATGACGCTGATGCGTGCGTTCGGCCACATCCACATGAAGCGCGCCCCGTATGCACGGCCACACATGGCGTAATTGCCTGCGCCGAAGCTGCCGCCGATGATCACCGTAAACTTGGGCACGTTGGCGCATGCCACGGCAGTGACCATCTTGGCCCCGTCCTTGGCGATGCCGGCATTCTCCACGCGCTTGCCGACCATGAAGCCGGTGATGTTCTGCAGGAACACCAGGGGGATGCCGCGCTGGCTGCACAGCTCGACGAAATGCGCGCCCTTGAGCGCGCTTTCGGAAAACAGGATGCCGTTGTTGGCCACGATGCCAACCAGGTGCCCCTGCACGTGGGCGAAACCGGTCACCAGCGTGCGGCCATAGCGCGCCTTGAATTCATCGAACTCCGAGCCATCGACGATGCGCGCGATGATCTCGCGCACGTCGAACATCTGCCGCGTGTCCAGCGGCACGATGCCGTACAGCTCTTCCGGTGCATGCACGGGCGCATGCGGTGGCCGCGCTGGCGGCGGCGCGGGTGTGCGATTGAGGTTGCCGACGATGCGGCGGACGATCTGCAGTGCGTCGTGGTCATCGTCGGCCAAATGATCGACCACGCCGGACAGGCGCGTATGCACGTCGGCGCCGCCAAGCGATTCGGCATCCACCACCTCGCCGGTGGCCGCCTTCACCAAGGGCGGTCCGCCCAGGAAGATCGTGCCCTGGTTGCGCACGATGATGCTCTCATCGCACATCGCAGGCACATACGCGCCGCCTGCCGTGCAGCTGCCCATGACCGCGGCGATCTGCGGGATGTTCTCGGCGCTCATGCGCGCCTGGTTGTAGAAGATCCGGCCGAAGTGGTCGTGGTCGGGAAAGACCTCATCCTGCATCGGCAGGAATGCGCCACCCGAATCGACCAGATAGATGCAGGGCAGGTGATTCTCCCGTGCGACCTGCTGGGCCCTCAGGTGCTTCTTCACCGTCATGGGGAAATAGGTGCCGCCCTTGACCGTGGCGTCATTGGCGACGATCACCACCTGCTGTCCGCGCACCAGCCCGATGCCGGCCACGACCCCAGCAGCAGGTGCGGCCTGGTCGTACATGCCCTCGGCGGCCAGCGCGGCGATCTCGAGAAACGGCGAGCCTTCGTCCAGCAACACCGCGATGCGTTCGCGCGCGAGCAGCTTGCCGCGGCTGGCGTGGCGTCGGCAGGCTTCCGTGCCTCCTCCTTGCGCGGCACGTTCCAGGCGTGCCCGGAGTTCGTCCGCCAGCGCGCGGTGGTATTGGTCGTTTTCGGCGAACGTATCGGAGTTGCGGTCGATCTCTGTCTTCAAGACGGGCATGGCGGGGCGCATGGGAACAAACCACGACGATAATGCGACCTGCGCAGAATGCCGTTATGCGCTGCAAAAGACGGCCGGGGTTCCGGCGTCATGGACATCAAAAAGGCCCGCGGGTGCGGGCCTTGGTCCACGCTAATCGCCAGCGTGCGCGCGACTTACTTCTCGGTGGCGTTTTCGGCCTTCTGCGAAGCCTCGGCCGCCTTGTCGGCGGTGGCCTGTGCAGCGTCCGATGCGGCAGCGGCAGCGTCGGCAGCGCCCTGCTGGACGGCATTCTCGGTCTTCTCGGCGGCGACGCTTGCTTCAGCGGAGGCGTTCCTTGCGGCGGCGGCGGCGGAGTCCGCTGCCTGGCTGGCTTCAGCCGTGGCCTTTTCGGCGGCGGCAGAGGCATCCGCAGCTGCACTGTCGGCAGCGGCGGCAGCCTGGTCCTGGGTCTTCTGCGAGCAGGCACCCAGTGCCAGCACGGCGGAAACGATCACGGCGGAGGTCAGCATCTTCATAGCGTGTTCCTGTATGGATGGAGCGCGGAGCATACAGGGCAAATCGTCACGGTGGCGCAAGCAAAAAATCGCCGGAAGCGGGCGCCTGGCGGCGGCCGGGAAGGCGCTGTTTCCGCGCCCCAGGGGACGTTTTCAACCTAGCCAAGCGACGCCAATCAGCGGTGCGGCGAGCGGCGAGCCGGGAATTGGTCAACCCTGCTGGCCCCCCCAAAAAAAAAACTGCCGGTTGCCCGGCAGCTTTTTTGGATCGGCGCCCGGGACGGGTGCCATCGCTGAAAGAAGATTACTTCTTCTCGCCTTCAGCGGAATCCTTGGCGGCGTCCTTGGACTGCTCGGCGCTGTCTGCAGCGGCGTCAGCCTTGTCGGCAGCGGCTTCAGCGGCAGCGTCGGTCGGCGCAGCAGAGGCATCGGCAGCGGCGTTGGCGGCTTCGTCAGCGGCGGTGGCGGCGGCGTCAGCAGCGGTCTGCGAAGCGTCGGTAGCCGGAGCGGCGTCGGCGGCAGCCTGGGCTTCGGTGCTGGCAGCGCTGGCGTCGGCAGCGGCGTCGGCGGCCTGTTCCTGCTTCGAGCAAGCAGCCAGGGCCAGGCCCATGGCCAGCGCGATCAGCGTCTTGTTGATGGTCATTGCGGTATTTCCTCGTCGATTAGTTTGGCAACGCGCTATTGCGCGCCTTAACAATGATGACAAGCCGTATACGGCTGTCAAGAGAATTGAAACTTCCGGGCGTCAAACCGGTGTGAATGATTCAGGGCACCTCGACCGCGATGGCGGTCGCCTCGCCCCCGCCGATGCACAGTGAAGCCACACCCCGCTTGAGGCCGCGGGTGCGTAAGGCATTGATCAACGTGACAATCAGGCGCGCGCCCGAGGCTCCGATCGGGTGGCCAAGCGCGCAGGCCCCGCCGTTGACGTTGACCTTGTCATGCGGGATCGACAAGTCGTGCATGACCGCCATCGAGACCACGGCAAAGGCCTCGTTGATCTCGAACAGGTCGACCTGCTCGACGGTCCAGCCGATTTTTTCGAGCAGTCCTTCCACGGCTTTGACCGGGGCGGTGGTGAACCATTCCGGTTCTTGCGAAAACGTATGGTGGCCGACGAACGTTGCCAGCGGGGCGATACCGCGCCGGGAGGCATCGTCCTGCGACATCAGGACCAGCGCGGCTGCGCCATCGGAGATGCTCGATGAGCTCGCGGCGGTGACCGTGCCGTCCTTCTTGAAGGCCGGCTTGAGAGTGGGGATCTTGGACACGTCCGAGCGCGAAGGCTGTTCGTCCGAGGCATATTCCACTTCGCCCTTGCGGCTGGCCACCTTGACCGCGACGATCTCCTCGTTGAACGCGCCGTCGGCCTGCGCCTGCTGCGCGCGCTGTACCGAGGTAATGGCGTAGTCGTCCTGCTGCTGGCGGGTGAAGCCGTACTTCTCAACGGTGTTCTCGGCAAACACGCCCATGGGTTGGCCGTCGTAAGGACTGGTCAGGCCGTCCCAGGCCATGTGGTCCACGGCCTGGAAATTGCCGTAGCGGTTACCGGTGCGGGAGTTGGGGAGCATGTGCGGGGCATTGGTCATGGACTCCATGCCGCCCGCCGCCACGATCGTGGCCGAGCCGGCCTTGATGAGGTCATGGGCCAGCATCACCGCCTTCATGCCGGAACCGCAGACCTTGTTGATCGTCGTGCAGCCGGTGGCGGTTGGCAGGCCCGCGGCCAGGGCGGCCTGGCGCGCGGGTGCCTGGCCCAGGTTGGCCGGGAGCACGCAGCCCAGGATGACTTCGGACACGTCGGCCACGTCCAGCTTGGACTGGACGAGTGCGGCACCGATCGCGGCAGCGCCAAGTGTCGGGGTCGCAACCCCGGTGAACTGCCCCATGAAGGCGCCGATGGCAGTGCGCTTGGCGCCAGTGATGACGATGCCGGTCATGTCTCACGTCCCGTTGAGTGGTGGCCCGATTATCCGGATCCGCTTCCCGGTTCGCCAATCAGACCATCGTCCGCCACGCGTTTAACGGAATTTTTGCGCTACATTTCGCATCCGCCCTGTCATGGCCGATGGGGTCACAAACGTCTCGGGGAGACATGGCATGGCAGCACGTGATCACAGGGGCGCCTTGACGGCGCATGGCATGGGGCGATTGGCACTGGGCGCGCTGGCTTGCGCGGTCATCAGCGCCTGCGGCAGTGGAGGTGGTGCGCGCAGTGATGCGCCGCCGCTCAACGCCGGCAGCCCGGGCGTCCAGACTCCGCCCACGACACCGCCGCCGCCGCCGCCGACCACGCCCGTGGTCAGCACGCCGGATCCTGCCTACAGCACGCATCTCCAATTGACCAACACGGCAGCGGCCCGCACGGCAGGACTGATCGGAACGGGCACCACCATTGGCGTGGTGGATACGGGCGTCAATCGCAACCATCCCTCCTTGGCAGGCCGCGTCGCAGCCAATCTGAACTATGTCGATGCCAGGGCAAACGACCTCACCCGGGATGACGTGGTCGGCCACGGCACGGCGGTATCGCAGATCATGGCCGGCGCCGCCTTCGGTGCGTGGCCTGGCGGTATCGCGCCGGGCGCGCGGATCGTGTCGGCGCGCATCATTGCAGATCAGGATCCGGTGGATGACGGGTCTGGACAGGGGAACGAGGTCAGCGGTGCGCTCGGCCTCGCCCCGGTCCACAGCGACCTGATCGCCCGTGGCGTCAAGATCATGAACAACTCCTGGGGTGGCCTGTATTGGACCAACCCAAGTGCGACCGCGCCGATCGCGCAGGAGTACCGCCCTTTCATCCAGTCCAACGGTGGCCTGGTGGTCTTTGCGACCGGCAACGAATCCATGGCCAACCCCACCGATATGTCCGCTTTGCCGAGCCAGCAGGGGCCAAATGGCACGCTGCCCGCGGCCGATCTGGAGCAGGGATGGCTGGCGGTTGCCGCGTTGGACACCGCCGCCCCGACGCAGTTGGCCAGTTATTCCAACGCGTGCGGAATCGCGATGCGCTATTGCCTGGTGGCGCCGGGGACGGTGGTGGTCACGGGCACCGACAATGCGGCCAATGCGCCGGAATACTGGGAATGGAGCGGGACCTCTTTCGCAGCGCCGCAGGTCTCCGGTGCGGCCGCAGTGGTATGGCAGGCGTTTCCTTACTTTTCCAACGACCTGGTGCGTCAGACCCTGCTGGGAACGGCTACGGACCTTGGGGCGCCGGGTGTGGATGCGGTGTTCGGCTATGGCCTGCTCAACGTCGGCAAGGCGATCGGCGGCCCGGGCAAGTTCGACTGGGGCGATGTCAGTGTGTCCTTCACCGGGACGTCGACTTGGTCCAATGACATCAGTGGCGCTGGCGGCCTGGTGAAGCAGGGGAGCGGCACGTTGAACCTGACGGGCCGCAACACCTATGCAGGGGCCACGACGGTGCAAAGCGGCACCGTGTCGACCACCGGACTGGCAGGGGCCGCAAGCGTGTCTGTCGGCGCGCGCCTCCAGGTGGACAACGGCGGTGTCGGTGGCAGTCTGACCAACAATGGCAACACCCGTTTCAGCGGCGCGGCAGGAACGCGGACGATCGCGGGTAACTTCGTGCAAGGCGCGGGCGGCACGCTGGAATACCAGGTCGGCGCCCCGCTGGCGGTGTCAGGTGATGCGCAGTTGGCCGGCAATCTGCAGGTCTTCGGCGTTGCCAGTGGATATGTGCGAAGCAACCGCGAGACGGTACTCAGCGCACAGGGGACCCTCAGGGGTGCGTTCGCCGGTTTGAATGGTGGCACTGGCGTGGTGCTGGATGCCGTCGTCGGCTATGACTACGGTGCTGGCCTGGCCTGGCTGGACATCACGCGTCTGGATGTTTCGACCACGGCATCTTCGCTTGGTTTCACGCCTGCGGCAGTGGCTTCCGCCACGCGCCTGGAGGGCGCGCTGGATGGCATCGATGCAGGGCTGCAGTCGGGTCAGCCAACGGCCGACGCCGGCTTTGTCGGGCTGGCTGGCGATTTCCTGCACACCGAACAGGCCACGGCGCTTTCGCGCTCGCTGGAAAGCCTGTCCGGCCAGGCGCATGCCGCCGCAGACACGATGACCCTGGACGTGGCCGACATGCGTCGTCGCGCATTGTCCGAGCGCGTTTCAAGCCTGCAGACCACGGACGTTGGCGCATGGTCGCGCTCACTCGATGGGCGCCAGGCACGTGGGCTTGGCGTGACCGAATTCGACATCGGCGGCTGGCTGGTCGGCAACGAAGTGCAACTGGCGCAGGGCCTGGTGTCCGGCCTGGCGTTTGGCCGGATCGATGCATCCAGCCCCGGCGACGCATTGGGGGATCGCAGCCGAGACCGGCAGACGCAGGCACAGGCATACCTGGCGCGGCAGTGGGGCAGTGCCTACGCCTTTGCGCAGCTGGGGACCGGGCACTTCCGCCGTGACATGCAGCGCAACGTGATGTTGGGTGCCGGTGTGTATGGCGTGGGGAGTCGCTATGAAGGCGAGCTCCTCTCGTTTGGCATGGAAGGCGGCTATCGCTTCAGTTGGGGCCAGGGCGCTTCGCTGGTGCCTTATGCCGGTCTGGATTACACGCGACTCGAGCGCGATGCGTTCAACGAAGACGGCGCGGCGGGCTTTGGCCTGTCGTCAGCCGCCAGCGTGGCCACGCGCGAGCAGGCGATCCTGGGATTGCGCATGGACCAGCTGCTTCGCGTGGGCGGCATGGCCATCAGCTTCGGCAGCCATCTGGAATGGCAACAGGTCCTCTCGGCTGATGGCTTTGCACGCGATGCGCGCTTCGTCGGTTTCGACGCCTGGGCACCAATGTCGTCAGGATTCTCCGGGACGTCAGGGGGGCTGTTCGGCATCTCGCTGGATGCCGATGTCGCACGCCATGCGCGCGTGTCGCTGGGCATGGATCGGCGCTTTGGTCCGCGCGGGGATCTGGGCGTGATGTCGCTTCGTTACAAC
>JBEVNH010000136.1:0-9142 GCA_040508175.1 Pseudoxanthomonas sp. | reverse complement strand
GCATCCACGGACCACAAGGAGATCCCCCACATGTCGCCCTGGCACCATCGCAAGCTCTGCGCCTTCTTCTCCGCCGAACGGTTCCCCAAGCTCACCCCTGTGCAGGCGCGCCGGACTCTGATCCTGCTGGTGCCCGACTACCGCACGTCCGAGGAGCGCCCGGTCTCCACCGACACCTATGGCCTGCGCTGGTTCACCGGACCTGAACGCGCACTCGCCGATGCTTTATGGCGTCACGTCGAGAGCCGTAGGCCCCTGACCGAAAGCATGCAGTCGCGCCGCTGGCAGCCCATCGAGGGTCGCCAAGGACTGTGGGCCGTCGATGCAGGGGCGACAGACTGCGTCCTGCCGGCGGATCTCCCTTCACTTGTTCCGAGAACAACCTGATGTCAGACCGTTCCACCCGCAAGATCGTGTTGCTTGTTGAAGACAATCGCCAGCTGTCCGAAGCCGAGGGCGCTTTCCTGGAGTCGGCGGGGTATGACGTCGATTACGCGATGGACGGGATGGAAGGCTACCGTCTGGCCACGGAAAACCACTACGACGTGATCGTGTTGGACGTGGGCCTGCCGCGCGTGGATGGTCTGGAGTTCTGCCGCCTGCTGCGCACCGAGGCACGCAAGGCCACGCCGGTGTTGATGCTGACCGCCCGCGACACGCTGGACGACAAGATCGCCGGCCTGGAAGCCGGCGCCGATGACTACCTGACCAAGCCCTTCGCCGTGCAGGAACTCAAGGCCCGTATCGAGGCGCTGGTGCGCCGCGTGCGCCGCGAAGTGGGAGGTGGCGAGCAGTTGGAGGTCGGCGGCCTGGTGCTGGATCTGCTGAGCCATACAGTCAAGCGCGACGGCCGTACGCTCAATGTCTCCCCCATCGGCATGCAGCTGCTGAGCATCCTGATGCGCGCTGCACCGGCAGTGGTGAGTCGTCAGGACATCGAGCGCGAAATCTGGGGTGGCAACCTGCCTGATTCGGACACGCTGCGCAGCCATCTCTACAACCTGCGCAAGGTCGTGGACAAGCCGTTCGACCATCCGCTGATCCACACCGTGATGAGCTTCGGCTTCCGCATTGCCGATGCCCGTTCGGAAGTGCATAGCGCCTGATCTGGGGTGCCGCGCAAACGGGAGACGCCCGCCGCAGGCCCAGGCGGGCGTCATCGTTTCAGTGCGTTGCGTTTTGTCGACCTCAGGTGCCGGGATGAGGTTGCGGCGTGCCTAGTGGTTCGGCGCGATCGAAGGTCGGCAAGCCATCACCCGACCAGCGCACGCGCTGCAGGCGCGGCGCGCGCTTGCCGGTGCACTGCATGTTGGCCTGTGGATTGGCGTGATAGACAATCCAGGTCTCGCGCCCGTCGGGCGTATCGAAGAAGCCGTTGTGGCCTGGTGCAAACACGCCGCGCTCGGGATCCTTGGCCAGGATGGGCGCCGGAGATTTGCTCCAGCTTGCCGCTTGCAGCAGATCGCTCCCGGCCTTGGCCTGCAGCAGGCCGACCGCATAGTCGTCCGACCAGCATGCGCTGCCGGAATAGCTGAGCAGGACATCGCCGCGCGGCCCGCGCAGGAACTGCGGGCCCTCCAGGATCTGCCGTCCCCCCTGACGCTCCCAGGCACTATCGGGGCGGGCAATGATGGCCTCCTTGCCGGTCAGCGTCCACGGGTTGGACATCGCCACGATGGACAACACGCTGTCCTGGCCGAGATATGGCGAATACACGAAGTAGCGTTTGCCGCCATCGACAAACGTGGTGCCGTCGATCCCCGCCTGCGCGGTGTGCAGCCGGCCGTGATCGATCCACTGACCGGAGGTGGGGTCATCGTGTTTGTTCTCCAGCACGAACACGCCGCGATGCGCATCGTCGTTGTGCACGTCGTCCGACGCGGTGTAGTAGATGAACCACGCGCCATCGATGCGATGCAGCTCCGGTGCCCAGATCGATTTCGCATTCGGGCCGGTCTGCGGCGGCGTCCACACGGTGATTTCCTCGGCCGTCTGTAGCTGGCCCAGATCGTTGGTCCTGCGGATGGCGATGCGATCACCGCGCGTACTCATGAAGAAGTAGGTGCTGCCTTGGCGCGTAATCCACGGGTCCGGGCCCGACGCCAGCAATGGGTTGGTGAACGTGCCGCTGGTGGCGGCCTGTCCGGCCAGGGGTGCCAGCAACAACAGCAAGGCCAGCGTCTTGGGAAGGCGCGCACGCATTGATCGTCTCCTGAAGCAAGTGTCCGGGTGAGGCGCGCTGCGCGGATGCACGGTGCGCAGCAGGCCCGCGCTGCGGGCGGTGACCTCACTCGCCCGGCGCGCCGTATGCGATGCATGCAGCGATGCCTCAAGCGAGGGAGGTGGATCAACTAAACCATATAATCAGACAATTGAGTAGGCGCAGTGCAGGAGCGTCCGCATGTCAAGGGGGTGTCAGACAGCGTGCAGGCGGTGCCGGTGCGCGGCCTGTACGCGCCGAGCCATGTGCAAGGCGCGGGCAACGCGGGAAGCCGCGCAGGTGTGCGGTCGAAGAACCATCAGGGCCCGGCGTGCGGCACCGGTGACACGTGCGGTGCGCTGAGCCCTGGACATGGACGCGCAGCCGTGACAGATAATGCAGCCAGCACGGCAGGCTCACGGGCGGCCATCCAGCGCAAGGCGACGACATTAACCGGAGAAAAGTGGTGCGCCTGGAGGGATTCGAACCCCCGACCAATGGCTTCGGAAGCCACTACTCTATCCGGCTGAGCTACAGGCGCGCGGTGCGCGGTGACACCGCGCAGGCCGGCTAGTATGGCCGAAGCCGGCGGCAGAGGCGAGTCCCCCGATCGGCGCGACTGCGGTTGCGCGCCCTCAATCCTCTAAAGCGGCACTGTGTTCGTCCTTCGCTTTGACATCAAGGAAGAACAACGCCATCAGGCACGTGGCAAGCAATCCGTGGATGAAGAGCGTCGCAACGGCTGCCGCTGAGGCGCCTTTCGTGTTCAATATCCACCACGCCACAGGCACGCCGACGGCCAGCGCACACGCGTAGCCATAAAGGACGAAGCGAGGTCGACGCGAGCCCTGGAAATGCACGCGAATCACCGTCACGCACGCCCAGCTCGCGGGGAGCGTGATGGCCACCAGGCGCAGCGAGCCAATGTAGGGATCGAACTGAGGTCCCAGGAGCAGCCGGGAGGCGAACCCTGCGCCAAGGTAGGCAACGACACCAAACGCAAGCGCGGCGGTGACGGAGACCACCAGCGCATGCCTCGAGAAGGTGTTGATGCGACGGCGATCCCCCGTGCGCGCCAGCGCCGCCAGTTTTGGCAGGACAAAGGCCGAGCAGCCAAGCATGACCTGGTTGACGGGCAGGAGCAGCGTCAGCATGCCCCGCAGCCCTGCGGCGTCGGCAAGGCGTTGCTCCTGGGCCAACATGAGGAAGATGACGTTGTTTGCCACCCAGACCAACAGGGCGATCGGCAGTCCTGCCTTGCCGAGATCCACCACGCCTTTCAGCGAGAGACGGGGATGCCGTTGCCGTTCGAGATCTGTACTCAATGCGACCACCAGTCCGCAGATGGAGGACATCAAGATCGCAAGTAGCCCCACGGTGATCGCGTCGAAGATCCTCACGCCCACCAAGGTCGCCACGAGCATGACCACGCTGCCGGCAGCGCTGGCGTTGAACGCTTGCTGGTGCTTGCCCAAGGCATGGAGCCGGCCCTTGGAAGACCAGTAGCTCGAACAGGTGCTGCAGCCGGCCACGAACAGCAAGGCATGCGTCACGCTCAGTTCGGGCATCGTGACGAATGCATGGAGGGCGAGCAGCACGCTGACCGGCAGGAAGATCTGCAGGCTGGCGCGCTGGCCGTCCAGCGCAACGACCCGCGCACTGCCGTCCAGCTCGCGGGACAGGGCAAGGGGCTCACCAATCAATGCACTCTGACCTGCGTTGACCAGTACGAGGAGCGCATAAAGCACGCTGAATGAGCCGAACGCGTCGAGGTGTCCCGAGCGTGCCAGGATCAGATTCATGAGGAAATTACCGCCCACCATCGCCAGCTGGTCGGCAACGGCGAAATGGCCGGAACCCAGTTTTCCGGCCACGAAGCGCAAGCGCGTGACAGCGTTCAACGCAGGCCCCGCAAGGTGGCACCTTGTGTGATCACGCCTGCCTTGCCACGCCCAAGCAACGCACAGCAAGAGGCGCTTGCACCAAGCACCTGGGTGCCCGTGTCTTGCAGGACGCATGGGCAGGTCAGATGCGGAAGCCGGCGCTGATCAGCCCCAACGCCATGATCGATATCGGTGTCCGCCAGCGGTGGGTTCAACGGCCTGCTCGTGCCCCACAAACCTGCTCTTCTCACGAATTTCCCGCCTGGCTTGTGTGCGTTTCCGGTGTCGACAGTCGGGCTCGTAGATGCATCCACGTGCTCAGGCGCTGCCGAGGCGTTGCGACATTATCAGAACGCGCGCAGTCCGCCAGCGGGCGCCTGTTGCTGGCCGGAAGGAGGTCGTGTGCTTCTGGGCGCTCTGCGCTGAGCTCGCCTCAGTGCGACACGTAAATTTCAAACATCCCGGGACCGGCTGCTAGGCTTTGCACCATGGCTCACGAACACCTGAATACGCCGCTGGCCCCGCAGGCCGGACGCTGGGCGTCCTACTGGAAGCTGATACGCGGCGATCGTCCGATCGGGGCGCTGCTGCTGCTGTGGCCGACCTGGTGGGCGCTGTGGCTGGCCGCGGACGGTTTGCCGCCGTGGTGGATCCTGCTGGTGTTCACCGCCGGGGTGTGGCTGACCCGCTCGGCGGGCTGCGTCATCAACGACTACGCAGATCGCTGGCTGGACCCGCAGGTCGAGCGCACCCGCAACCGGCCTCTGGCCACCGGGGCGGTGTCCGGGCGCGAGGCGCTAGTGGTCTTTGCGGGGTTGATGCTGGTGGCCTTCGCGCTGGTCCTGACACTCAACCTGCTGACCATTGGCCTGAGTTTCGTCGCGCTGTTCCTGGCCGCCAGCTACCCGTATTTGAAGCGCTACACCCATCTGCCGCAGGTGTACCTGGGGCTGGCTTTTGGCTTCGGCATTCCGATGGCCTTTGCGGCCGTGCAGGGACGGGTGCCGGCGGTGGCCTGGCTGCTGTACGTGGCCAACATCCTTTGGGCCACGGCTTACGACACCTGGTACGCAATGGTCGATCGTGAGGATGACCTGCGCGCCGGATCGCATTCCACGGCCATCCTGTTCGGCAGGCACGACCTGCTGATCCAGGCGGTTCTCTACACACTCGTGTTCGCCGCGCTGGTGGCCGTGGGCCTGCTGGCCTCCCTGGGCGTTGCCTACTGGGCGGCCCTGGTGGTGGCGGTAGGTCTGGTGGGCTACGAATTCTATCTGTGTCGCCACCGTAATCGCGGCCCGTGCTTCCGCGCCTTCCTGCACAACAACTGGGTCGGCGCGGTGGTCTTTGCCGGCATCGTCGGCGACCAGCTGCTGCGCTGAGAGCCGGCTGGGCGCACGCTGCGCCTGTGGCGGGCCGCGGCGCCAGCGTCGGCCGTAGACCAAGGTACAGCAGACGCTGTGGCGCCCGGCGGCGACCATGCAGCATCCCCCAAGATGCAAAGGCAACCGGCATGGCAGACCCGCAACCGTCATCCCTGCAGGAAGGCATGATGGCGCGTGCCGCGCTGCGCTGCGCGGCCTGGGCCGAGAAGTGGTTCCCCGACGCCTACGTGTTCGCCGTGCTCGGCGTGGTGATCGTGGCGGTATGCGCGATGGCCTTTGGCGCCACGCCCAAGGCGACGGCAGAGGCTTTCGGCGGCGGCTTCTGGAGCCTGATTCCCTTCACCATGCAGATGGCTTTCGTGGTCATCGGCGGTTATGCACTGGCGACCGCGCCGATCGTGGCGCGCTTCATCGACCGGCTGGCGCTGGTGCCGCGCACCGGGCGTGGTGCTGTGGTCTACGTTGGCCTCGTGAGCATGCTGGCCTCGCTGCTGAGCTGGGGGTTTTCACTGGTGTTCGGCGGGCTGCTGGTGCGCGCGCTGGCCAAGCGCATCGAGCTGAAGATGGACTATCGCGCCGCCGGCGCCGCCGCCTACCTGGGCCTGGGCGCCGTCTGGGCAATGGGCCTGAGCTCCTCGGCCGCACAGCTGCAGGCCAATCCGGCCAGCATGCCGCCGGGCCTGGTGGAGATCACCGGTGTCCTGCCTTTCACCGAGACGATCTTCCTGTGGCAGTCGATCCTGCTGACCAGCGTGCTGATCGTGGTGTCGCTGCTGATCTGCTGGGTGACCTCGCCCTCGGGCAAGGCCGCGCGCACCGCTGAGGATTTCCCGGATGCCGCCTTGGCCGAGCCGGATAAAACGCTACCGCCCCGCGCGCGTCCGGGCGAGTGGCTGGAATACAGCCCACTGCTGACCATCCTGCTGTCGCTGCTGGCGTTTGGTTGGATCTTCAGCGAGTTCGCAGCCAAGCCGGTGGTCACCGCGATCGCCAACCTCAACACCTATAACTTCCTGTTCCTGTCATTGGGCTTGCTGCTGCACTGGCGGCCGCGCAGCTTTCTCAACGCCGTGGCCAAGGCCGTGCCAAGCACCACCGGCGTGCTGATCCAGTTCCCGCTGTACGGCGGCATTGCGATGATCCTGACCGGCGCCAAGGGCGCGGACGGCGTCACGCTGGCGCACCATCTGTCACAGCTGTTCGTGCAGGTCGCCACGCAGGACACGTTTCCGGCGGTGATGGGTGCCTACTCGGCCATCCTGGGCTTCTTCGTGCCCTCCGGTGGTGGCAAGTGGCTGATCGAGGCGCCTTACGTGATGCAGGCCGCCAACGAGCTGCAGTCGCACCTGGGTTGGGCGGTGCAGGTCTACAACGCAGCCGAGGCCCTGCCCAATCTGATCAACCCGTTCTGGATGCTGCCATTGCTGGGGGTGCTGGGGCTGAAGGCGCGCGACATCGTCGGCTTCACCTTCATCCAGCTGCTGGTGCACATCCCATTGGTGATCGGGCTGCTGTGGTTGCTGGGCATGACCTTGCCGTATGCGCCGCCGGTGATGCCGGCCGGTTGAGCGGGCGCCGGGGCAAGCCATCCGCGTTCGCCAGCGAGGCTTCAAGGCACCCGTGCGCAGACCCAGGCATCGACCCGCGCCACGCCGGCCCGACGCAGCGCGCGGGCCGCCGCATGCAGGGTCGCGCCGGTGGTCATGACATCGTCGATCAGGGTGACGTGGGCAGGTCGCGACGCAGTGTCGGCGACCGCGAAGGCGTTGCGCAGATTGCGATGGCGGGTCTCGGCATCGAGTTCGGACTGCGCGGCGGTATCGCGCACGCGCCGCAGGAGGCGCGGCTGCTGCGGAAGCGCAAGCTGGCCGGACAGTGCCTTGGCCAGCTGCCCGGCCTGATCGTAACCGCGCTTGGACAGGCGCTTCGGGTGCAGGGGAATGGGCACCAGCACCCCGGCCTCGGTCCCCGCCAGGTGCTCTGCCATCA
This sequence comes from Pseudoxanthomonas sp., assembly GCA_040508175.1. Lineage (GTDB taxonomy): Bacteria > Pseudomonadota > Gammaproteobacteria > Xanthomonadales > Xanthomonadaceae > Pseudoxanthomonas_A. Next base: position 1,685 of record JBEVNH010000136.1, on the reverse strand, counting down.
GCTGGCCCATCAGCCGTCCGGCGGCCAGGTCATGGTGGAACTTGAAGCGTGGCACCAGCCGGTCCAGCGGAAAGCCATATACGAACGTGGCAAGCGTCTGCTGCAGCGGCGGTGGATCGCGCAGGCACTGGCCACAGGGGCTGGCGCTGGCCGCGGGGGTTTCAAGCGGCAGGGCGCAGTGCGGGCATGCAGTGTGGTTCCAGGGCAGCGCCTCGCGGCACGCCTGGCAAAGATCCTGGCCGCTGTAACCCGCCTCGCCACACAGCAGGCAGCGCGGCGCGAGCAGCGACAGGCCAAGCCGGTTGAGCCATGCGTCGAACTTCATCGCATCCTTGCGCTGAGGTGGGAGTACAGCTCCCGGGCGGCTCGACTGTACGCCGCCCGCCCGCGACGTGCGACGTCCGCGGGGTGCCGTTGCGCTTGAGTCCTCCGCGATGGGCAAACCTGCGCGCGGCGGGCTTGCGCAAAAGCGCATGCGGTGCCTGCACGCGCGAAGCTGGAGGATCGCCTTCCCGGGATCCGTGCGAACCCCTGACGTTACGCGTATCGTGACGCCCAGACCGAAGATGCGCGGGCCGGGAACATCCATGCCCGGGCAGGCGCTGCAGTCCGCAGAGCGCATCGACCCGGGTTTCCATGGAAAGAAGGGCTGGCCATCGGCTATCCAGACAGGGCGTGCGGCCTCCACGGACGCGTCCTGCACGGGTGCCGGCGGCGCTGAAGGGAGTACTGCGCTGTGCATGTCGAGATCGTCCCATCCACGTTGTTCCCTCGGGGCGCCTGAGCCATGGCCCGACCGGACCTGCTTGATCGTGTGACCGCCCTGCGCAAGCTGCGCAGCGCCCAGAACCGCCTGCGCGAGCGCCGGGTCGTGGCGCGCCGCGACGGGGCACGGGTGGAAATCGAGGGCCAGTGGCTGACCGAATTCTGCAGCAACGATTACCTTGGCCTGTCCCAGCAGTTTCGGGTGGCCAATGCCTTGGCCGATGCCGCCACGCGCGGTGGCGTCGGCGCCGGGGCGTCGCACCTGGTCTGCGGCCACCATGCCGTCCATGAGGAACTCGAACGCGAAGTGGCCGACTGGCTGGGCTATCCGCGCGGCCTGCTGTTCGGCAGCGGCTATCTGGCTAACCTGGCCGTGCAGCAGGCCTTGCTGCTGGAAGAAGGCGATGTCTGCGTGCAGGACCGCCTCAACCACGCCAGCCTGCTCGATGCCACGCGCCTGGCCGGTTGTCGCTTGCGGCGCTATCCGCACGCCGACCCGGAGGGCGCGATCCGCCAGTTGCGCAGCGCGGCCGAGGGCGCGGCCATGCTCGCCACCGACGGGGTCTTCAGCATGGAAGGTGACGTGGCACCGCTGCGCGCGCTGAGCCTGGCTGCACGCGTGCAGAAGGCGCTGTTCTATGTCGATGACGCCCACGGCGTGGGCGTGCGCGGACCGGAGGGGCGTGGCAGCGTGGCCGAGGCCCGCCTGGGCGTGGACGAAGTCCCGCTGCAGCTGGTCACGCTGGGCAAGGCGATGGGGGGCTATGGCGCGGTCGTGGTGGGTAGCGTCGAGCTCATCCAGCACCTGGCCGAGACCGCGCGGCCGTACGTCTACACCACGGCGCTGCCGCCGGCCTTGGCCGCCGCATCGCTGGAGGCGGTGCGTCTGGCACGGCGCGAGCACTGGCGCCGCACCAACC
>JBEVNH010000091.1:0-16040 GCA_040508175.1 Pseudoxanthomonas sp. | reverse complement strand
CATCGGTGAGCTGCACCGCCTGCTCTTCCATCGCGCGCGCGGCGGCAGTGGCTTCTTCCACCAGCGCAGCGTTCTGCTGGGTGACTTCATCGAGCTGCATCACCGTGCGGCTGACCTGCTCGATGCCCGAGCTCTGCTCGGCACTGGCGCCGGTGATCTCGCCCATGATGTCGGTGACGCGACGAACCGCCGTGACCACCTCGGACATGGTGGCGCCTGCGCGGCTGACCAGCGACGAGCCCAGTGCGACCTTCTCACTGGAGTTCTCGATCAGATCCTTGATCTCCTTGGCGGCATTGGCCGAACGCTGCGCCAGCGACCGCACTTCGCTTGCCACCACCGCAAAGCCACGGCCCTGCTCGCCCGCACGCGCGGCTTCTACCGCAGCGTTCAACGCCAGGATGTTGGTCTGGAAGGCAATGCCGTCGATCACGCCGATGATGTCGGCGATGCGTGCCGAGGCGCTGGTAATGGACTCCATGGTGGTCACCACTTCGTCCACGACCTTGCCACCGGCCTCGGCAACCTGGCCGGCGCCCAGCGCCAGCTGGTTGGCCTGGCGCGCGTTGTCGGCGTTCTGCTTGACCGTGGAGGTCAGCTCCTCCATCGAGGCCGCGGTTTCTTCCAGGCTGGCGGCCTGCTGTTCGGTCCGCACCGACAGGTCCGCGTTGCCCAATGCGATCTCGCCAGCGGCGATGTTGATCGACTCGGCCGACAGCTGGATGCCGCGCACGATGCCGTTGAGCTGCTCGGCCGTGCGGTTGGTGGCATCGGCCAACTGGCCGAAGGCGCCTTCGTAATGGGTGGCCACGCGCTGGGACAGATCGCCATCGGCGATGGCGCCCATGATGCGGCCGACATCTGACAGGCCGCCTTCGGCCTGCTGCATCAAGCGGTTCAAGGCGCTGACCATGTCCAGGAAGGCATGCTGATAGCGCGCCTCATCCCCGCGGGCAGAGAAGTCGCCACGCGCTGCGGCATCGGCCAGGCGCGCGATATCGCCGTTGACCGCCGACAGGTTGCGCTTCACCGCGTCCAGCGCTTCGTGCAGCGCGGCACGCTGGCCCGGCAGGCGGCGCATGTCACTGTGCAGGTCACCGTGGCCATACGCGTCCATGATCTGCATGGCCTCGCCGATGGCATCCAGGTGCTCGAACAGCGCGGTGTTCACGCCGCGGGCCATGGTGCCGTAGTCGCCGGGGAAGTCCTCTGGCATGCGGTGGGCGATGTTCTCGCCGGCCTGCAGCTGGATCAGGTGCTGCATCTCGCGGTTGAAACGCTGCAACTGGTCCTGCATCTGCTGCATGCTGGCCATCAGGCGACCGGTTTCGTCACGCGATTCGACCTTGATGTCGTTGTTGAAATCGCCGGCGGCAATGGCCTCGGCGGTGCGCGTGGCGGCACGCAATGGGCCGCCGATGGCTGCCGCGATCAACCAGCACAGCCCGATCACCACGGCCACCAGGCCGGCGCCGATGGCGGTCAGCGTCCTGGTGAAGCCGAACGCCTGGGTCTGGATGTCATCGGCGTACACGCCCATCGCGAGCGTCCATTTCCAGTCGCCATACAGGCGGGCGTAGCTGATCTTGGGGACCTGCCCGTCCATGCCCGGCTTGGGCGCACTGTAATTGACGAAACCGTCGCCACTGGCCGCGGACTTGACCAGCTCACGATAGACGTACACGCCGTCCTCGCTCTTGTAGTCGCTCATGTCCGTGCCCGGCTTGCGGCTTGGGTGCAGGACCAGGTGCAGGGCCGGGTCGATGATGAAGAAGTAATCGGTGCCGCCGTTGGTCCGCATTTCCGCCAGCGCGGCCTTGGCCGCGGCCTGTGCCTGCGCCTGGTCCAGCGCGCCGGTCTTGACCCTGCCAGCGTAGTACTCCACCACGCTCATGCCCATCTCGACCTGGGTCTTGACGCTGTTCTTGCGCGCATCCACCAGGTCCAGGTACTGCAGCCGGGCGGCGGCCACCGCCAGCAACACCACGCCCAGGGCCAGCAGCGAGCACAGCAGGATGAACTTGCGGACCAGCGACAGGTCGGCAACACGACGGCGCAGCAGCGCGATGGGGTGCATAGGAAGCGTTCCGTGGACATGCGCCTGGAAAGTGGCGCCTGCGTGGGTTATCGGCGCCGACAGACGCGAATTGAGGGGCAGACGACGGAAGGCCATGCGCTTCAGAAAGCCGGGCAGCGGCCGATAGGACAGGTCGCAGGCCTGTGCCCGCGATCAAGATCCACGCCAAGGGGAGGCGCGCCAGGCCGTCATGCTTCGTACGATTGAGTCAGACCAGCTGCGGCCCGGCATGTACATCCACAAGCTGCTGGGCTCGTGGGTGCACCATCCGTTCTGGCGCTCCTCCTTCCTGGTGGAGGCTGGCGATGTCCTGCGCATCCAGCAGAGCGCGGTTACCCAGGTGGTGATCGACACCGAGCGCGGGCTGGACATCGTGCGGCCTGTCGGGGCGTGCAACGCGGACACGCCGCACGTGGACGCCGTCGAACTGCAGGCGCTTCCGCCCGAGGAGGCTCCCGAACCGGCGCCGCTGGAGGCCAGCACCAGCATGGCCGCCGAGCTGCAGCGCGCGCGACGCATCTGCCTGGACGGCCGCGAGACGGTGGAGGCCATGTTCCGCGATGTGCGCCTGGGGCGTAGCGTGGATCCGCAGTTTGCGATGCCGCTGGTCGAACAGATCAACGCCTCGGTCATGCGCAACCCCAACGCGCTGATCAGCGTGGCGCGGCTGAAGACCGCCGATGATTACACCTACCTGCATTCCATGACCGTGGCCGCGCTGATGAGCGCCCTGGCACGACAGATGGGCATGTCCGAGGAACAGACGCTGGAAGCAGCCATGGGCGGGCTGATGCACGACATGGGCAAGGCGATGACGCCGCTGGACATCCTCAACAAGCCCGGCCGCCTGACGGAGGCCGAGTTCGATGTCATGCGCCAGCACCCGGGCGATGGGCTGCAGCTGCTGATCGATGCCGGCGTGGACAACCCGGCCGTGCTGCAGATCGCCCTGCACCACCACGAGAAGGTTGACGGCACCGGCTACCCACACCAGCTCAAGGGCGAGGACATCAGCCTGATGGCCAAGATGGGTGCGGTCTGCGATGTCTATGATGCGGTGTCTTCCAATCGCCCCTACAAGCAGGCCTGGGATCCGGCCGAATCGTTGCGCCACATGGCCTCGTGGAAGGGGCATTTCGACCCGACCGTGCTGCAGGCCTTCGTCAAGAGCCTCGGCATCTATCCGGTCGGCTCGCTGGTGCGGCTGGCCTCGGACAAGCTGGCCGTGGTGGTGGAACAGAGCCCAGGCACTCTGCTGACCCCGCAGGTGCGGGCGTTCTATTCGGCGCGCTCGCGGATCCAGATCCTGGTGCACGACATCGATCTGGCCGCACCGGGTTGTCAGGACCGCATCGTCAATATCGAATCGCCTGCGCAGTGGGGTTTCAAGGACCTGGAAAAGCTCTGGATGCCTTGAGCGGGCAGCCCGGCCAGACGCCGGCCGTGCCGCAACGCTCCGTCCTGCGGGTTTTCGCCCGCCGCTAACGCCGGTCGCCCGGCTTCGGGACTATCATCCCGGCCTGGAAAAGACCGGCACTTCGCCGGGGCTGGAGTCGATACATGCAGCAGCAACCCATCGGTGTGTATGGCATGGGCGTGATGGGCCGCAATTTGGCGCTGAACATCGCCAGCCGCGGCTACGCGGTGTCCGTCTACAACCGCACGCAGGATCTGACCGACGAGGTCATCGCTGCCCATCCCGATGCCGGGCTGGTGCCCACGCATACGCTGGAAGAGTTCGTGGCCTCCCTGCAGTCGCCGCGACGCATCCTGATGATGGTCAAGGCCGGCGCAGCCACCGACGCGGTCATCGCCTCGCTCAAGCCGCTGCTGGACAAGGGCGACATCCTGATCGATGGCGGCAACACCTTTTTCCAGGATACGCGCAAGCGCAACGAGGAACTGGCCGCGGCCGGCCTGCATTTCATCGGCACCGGTGTGTCCGGCGGAGAGGAAGGCGCGCTGAAGGGCCCATCGATCATGCCAGGCGGGCAGAAGGAAGCCTACCAACTGGTCGCGCCGATCCTGACCGAAATCGCCGCGCGGGCACCTGATGGCGCCCCCTGCGTGACCTATATCGGCCCCGATGGCGCCGGCCATTACGTCAAGATGGTCCACAACGGCATCGAGTACGGCGACATGCAGCTCATCGCCGAAAGCTACGCGGTGCTGCAATCCGTGCTGGGCTTGTCCAACGCCGAGCTGGCCGAGGTCTATACCGAATGGAACCAGGGCGAGCTGGACAGCTACCTGATCGAGATCACGGCGCAGATCTTCCGCAAGCAGGATGAAAAGAGTGGCCAGGCACTGGTGGACGTGGTGCTGGACCGTGCCGCGCAAAAAGGCACCGGCAAGTGGACCAGCCAGAGTGCGCTGGACCTGGGCACGCCATTGCCGCTGATCACCGAAGCCGTGTTCGCCCGCGTGATCTCCGCGATGAAAGACGAGCGCGTGGCTGCCTCCAAGGTACTACCCGGGCCGCCCGTCAGCGCCTTCGACGGCGACCGCGCCGCCTTCATCGAGTCGGTGCGGCGTGCGTTGTACCTGAGCAAACTGGTGTCTTACGCACAGGGATTCTCGCAGATGCGCGCGGCATCCAACGAGTACGACTGGGACCTGCAATACGGCGAGATTGCCAAGATTTTCCGCGCCGGCTGCATCATCCGCGCGCGTTTCCTGCAGAAGATCACCGAGGCATACCAGCACGACGGTGCGCTGGCCAACCTGCTGCTGGATCCGTATTTCCGCGATATCGCCGGCGAGTACCAGAGCGCCCTGCGTAATGTGGTGGGCACAGCGATCCAGGCTGGTATTCCGGTGCCGACCTTCTCCTCGGCCATCGCCTATTACGACAGCTATCGCAGCGAACGTCTGCCAGCGAACCTGCTGCAGGCACAGCGAGACTTCTTCGGCGCCCACACGTTCGAGCGCACCGATGCCGAAGGCAGCTTCCACGCCGACTGGAGCTGATGCGAGCACGCCCCGCAGGTGTCGATGACGCATCAGATCCTCGCTGCATCCCGCCCCGTGCCGCGGGGCGACCACACGAGGAATCGGCCATGCTGCAACAACACCCCTGCATCCCTATATCCCTACAAAGGACGTAACGCGCGCACGCCACTTCTATGAAACGCGGCTGGGCTTCACGCCCAGCGAACTGCGTGAGAACGGCGCCAGCTATCGTTGCGGCGCGAGTACCGAATGCTTCCTGTATGAAACCGCCCATGCCGGTACTTCGCAGGCCAGCCAGGCGCTCTTCGTGGTGCTCGATATCGATCACGAAGTCGCCGAGCTGCAGTCGGGTGGCATGCCACTGGAACACGTGGACATCCCCGGCGCGCAGATCGACGACGACATCGTCACCGCAGGCGGCGCACGTGCGGCGTGGTTCAAGGACAGCGAAGGCAACATCGTGGCGGTGGTGCAACCGCTTTAGCGCGGTCACGGTTCTGTCGTGCGACACGGTCCACAATGCCGCCCTCGTCCTTGCAGGAACCTTGACATGCCGCAACGCCGCAATCTTTCGTCTGACCGCTTTCACCGTTCGCTGCGCCTCGTGGCGCTGTTGGCGCTATCGCTTGCCGCAGGCCACGTCCTCGCGGTCACGCCGGTGAAAACCGCGCAAGAGGCAGCACCCACGTTGAAAGTGATGTCCTTCAACGTGCGCACGCCAGCCGATACCAACGACGACCGCTGGGAGAACCGCCGGCAGGTGTTGTTCGACCTGCTGCGCGAGCAGGATGCAGATGTGATCGGCACGCAGGAGCTGGTCAAGCGCCAGGCCGACGAGATCGTCGCCGCACTGCCGCAATACACCTGGTTCGGCAAGGGCCGGCGCGGCGATGACAGCGACGAACACATGGGCGTGTTCTACCGTCCCGACCGCCTGCGCGTGATCGCCTCGGGCGACTTCTGGCTGTCCGATACGCCGGATGTACCGGGCAGCATCACCTGGGACAACATCTTGCCGCGCATGGTCACCTGGGCGCGTTTCGAGCGCGTTGCCGATGGCGCCAGGTTCACGCTCTACAACACGCATCTGCCCTATCGCGAGCAGGACGAGGCTGCGCGCGAGCGCGGTGCACGGCTGATCTTCCAACGCCTGGCCACGCTGCCGGCCAACGAGCCGTTCGTGCTGACGGGCGACTTCAATGCCACGCCCGACAGCGGCGTGCACCAGATCCTGACCGAAAAGCTGTCCGATGCCTGGCTGGCCACCGCGCATCGCCGCGGCCCGGAATTGACCTTCCACAATTTCACTGGCAAGCCCGACCATCGCATCGACTGGGTGCTGTTCCGCAACCTGCAGCTGCAGTCGGTGGAGACCATCGACATGCACCGCGGCGCGCGCTATCCGTCCGATCACTTTCCGGTGATCGCACGCTTCGCGCTGCCCTCGCCGGCACGCTGAGCGGCACCTGTTCGAGGTTCTTCGCAAGCGCAGTCAGATGGCGTGGCGGAACGCCGCCAGTGCGACGTGAGCGTTGCGAACAACTGACGCGCGTCGGCTGGCAGTCGCAGCAGGACATGACGCAGGCTCTCAGGCGTGGTGCATCCACCAGCAATCCAAGGCATCCAGCGCGATGTGTACCAGCAGTCCGATCCCCAGCAACCGCGTGCGTGCCGGCACTGCCAGCGCGCCATAGACCATGATTGCCGGTGTGGTGTGCAGCGGGTGAAAGCCGATGCTGCAGCGGTTGGCTGCGTAGACCGGATCGGCCAGCAGATGGTCGAGATCGATCAGCCAGCCCAGCAGCATCCAGCCCCACGCATGCAGGAAGCTGCCGCGCCAGAACAGCGCGGCCAGCAGCGCGGGCACTGCCGCATGCAGTAACAGATGAATCACCGCACGTGTACTCATCCTCCCCGCCCACTCCACTTGGCCCAAGCCCGCCATGGGAGCGAGCACGCCCCGTGGCGCATGGCTTGAGCCGGCTGGCAGCGCGCCTATCGAATCATCTGGACACGCTATTCGGACAGCGCAGGCTCGGGAAATGCACGGCGCAGCGCGGAGGGGCGCGCGGCCAACGCTCCGCGCATGCGCTCGGCCGTCAGCTGGCGCACGATCCACTGCAGATCCAGACCGCCTGCCTCGGCCTTGCGTCGGATCGGCATGGCCAGGAAATAGGTCGGCCCGGGACCGACGCAGAACCAGAACACCGCGCCAGGATCGGCCGCACCGGAAATCTCCGGTTCTGACTGTGGAAACGTCACCGAGCGATGCACGACGCGCAGCGATTGCCCCGTCACCAGTCCGCGGGGCGTATCGAAAATCAGCTTGGCAAACGCGTCCTCGTACAGTCGCCGCTGGCGCCAGGCGCCCTGCCAGCCCCAGGTGGCCAGTGTTCCGATCAACAGCACGATCCCCACCGCTTCCAGCATGCCTGCCCGCTCCCATCCTTGGAGAGGGATCATGGCACAGCGCTGGAGCAGATGTTTGCCAGCGGATCGTGGCGCAATGGGCGACGTTTGCCCATGAAAGCTGACATCACTGACCAGTGACCAATACTCACGCCGTGACGCGCGCAGCTTCGCGATCCATGGGGTGAACAACGCTGACGGGCATGCTTGGCCCGGCCTGCGCCTGCACAGGCCACCTCAGGCCACCTCAGGCCAAGCGTCACCCAGGCAGCGTCCTAGTCAACCTCACCGACGCCCGCGCGCGCCTTGCGCTCACGCCCTCGCAACCCGCGTGGGAGACACCCTGTCGCCCTACCTCAGCGGAGCCGAATGATGGAAACCGAACGCCTGTATCGCGGCCGCCTGATCGACCACCTGCAGCTCATCGTGCGTGACCTGCCAGCAAGCCGGGACTTCTACGGCGCCGTGTTCGGCGTGCTGGGCATCCCGATCGCCGGTGCCGGCAAGGATTACTTCTGGGCCGATGAACTCTTCATCTCCACCGCCGACAGCGAGGCCGCGCAGGGTGAACTGACCGGGCGCCATCATCTGGCTTTCCAGGCACGCGACCAGGCCATGGTCCAGGCCTTCCACGCCGCCGCCCTGGCGCACGGCGGTCGCGACAACGGCGCGCCGGGCGAACGCCCCTACCATCCTGGCTACTACGGCGCGTTCGTGCTGGATCCGGATGGCAACAACATCGAGGCGGTCTACCACGGCCCGGCCACGCGCAGTGCCGAGGCCATCGAGGTGACGTTCTAGGACGGCTTGCCTAGCGGGCGTCCTGCACGCGAAACGGCGCGTTGGCGTAGGCCGCATGGCCGTGGCCGTCGCGTACTTCGACGAACAGGCGGTAATGGCCAGCGCGTCCGGGCGCGGCAAAGCGCGTGGCACCCGCGGCGGTCCCGGTAAACGACACCGGCACCACCGCCGGGACCTGTTCGGCATCGCCACCCACGCTGGTGGCCGTGCTTTCATGGCGAACTTCCCAGTGCACCTGCAAGGCATCGCCTTCCGGGTCTGCGGCCTCGACCGCCGCCGTGGCCTGTTGCCCCGGGCGCAGCGTCACGCTGGCCACCGCCAGCTGCCCGTCCAGGCGGATCGGCGTGATCGAAGGGCTGCGGTTGGCCGGCCATTGCCCGGTCCAGGCACGCTGCATCGCATCCACGCTGGGCGTGGCACTGCCATCGGCCAGGAACAGCCCGTACCAGGTCGGCGTGCGCTCCTGCTTGTTGCCCCACAGGAACACATACGAGCCCAGGCTCTGCCGGGTATCGCTGGCGATATCGCGCGCGTAGCGCTCGGCCAGCAGCTGCGCCTTGCGTGAGGCGTCGTCCTCGATGGCCGCCTTCCAGGTCGTGAGCGGGCTTTCCCAGTGCCCCGTCGGACCCCACTCGGTGACGATGTAGGGCCCGGTCCAGCCACTTTTCTCCAGCCTGTCGTGCAGCGTGTCGATGTCGCCGTAGAGCTGGATGCCGATCAGGTCCAGCGCCGGCGCACGTGCCTTGATCTGCTCGATCAGCGGCCGGTCGAAGCCGGCCAGCGTCGTCATCACCGGATGATGCGGATCGAGCCGATGGATCATCTGCGCCAGCTCGCCTACCGCATCCCAGACCCGGGGATCGTTGGCTTCCAGATTCAGCTCATTGCCGACCACCCAGGTCAGCAGGGCGGGGTGGTCCTTGTAGGCCAGCACCTGCTGGCGCAGCTGTTCGCGCTGCCGGGAAACCGCGGCGGCGTCGCCGTAGTCGAAACCGTGGCGCTCACGCGCGACCACCAGCCCCAGCGAGACCTTCAACCCGTTGTTGTCCGCGCGATCGAGCAGCGCGCGGGTCTTGCCCGCGTCATCGCTGTCCCAGGTCCGGAACGCATTGCCCCCGGCGGCCACTAGCGATTCCTGACTGGCCGAGCCCAGGCCCGCGCCTTTGACCAGGAACGGTGTGCCGTCGACCTGCAGCTGGTAACGGCCCTGCGCCTGCACGATACGCACATGCGCGGGCTTGGCCGTCTGCGCGATAGACCGCAACGGCACGGCGCACACCACCATGGCCCACAGCATCACGCCCCACGACACACGACGCCACCAGATCTTCAACATCGGCCCCTTTCGCCAAGCGCTGCGGCACGCACGCGCACGACGCCAGAATGAGTGGGGGATGCCGATGATGCCATGCGACGCACGCGCGGGCGCATTGGTCCGACCCGGTAAACTGGGAGATTGAAGTCGACACGGGCACCCAGCCCGATGGAATCCCACATGATGAACAACACCGTCCTGCGCAGCGTCCGCTACATGCTGGATCTGAGCGAGCCCAGGATCATCGAGATCGCACAGCTGGCCGACAGCGGCTTTTCGATCGCACGCGACGAGGTCCAGGCCGCGCTGAAGAAGGAAGAAGAGGATGGCTATGTCGTCTGTTCCGATGCTTTGCTGGCGCACTTCCTGGATGGCCTGATCGTGCACTGCCGGGGCCGTGACGAGTCGGCACCGCCGCGCCCAGTGGAGGCACGCGTCACCAACAACCTGATCCTGAAAAAGCTGCGCGTGGCCTTCCAGCTGAAGGACGTGGACATGCATGCGATCTTCGATGCGGCGGGGTTTCCGGTGTCCAAGCCGGAGCTGTCCGCGCTGTTCCGCCTGCCAGAGCACAAGAACTACCGCCCCTGCGGCGATCAGCTGCTGCGCAATTTCCTCAAGGGCCTGACCATGCGGGTGCGCCCCGCCAGCTGAGTGCCGCCTGGCGACATCAGCGTGGGGGGCGCCGCAGGCGCGCCTGCTCGCTGCGGACGTGGCGCATGAGGTTGAGGAAGGTGTTGGTCCAGTAGCGGTCGCGATGCGCGGCCAGATAGCCCAGCAGCTCCTCGTGGGCCTGGTTGGAAACGGCGAGGTATTCGCCACCGATGCCGTGGAAGGTGAAGTTCACCATCGTGCCGCGGCGGCCGGCCTCTTCCACCAGCGCGATGAGCTGGGCGCCGCTGACGTTCTCCGGCGCGGCCACGCCGACGCGTGCAGGATCCAGGGTGGCCATGTCCGGCGTCACTGCAGCGCCGCTCACCTTGATGCCGACGAAGACCGATGCCACCTGCGGCAGGTAATCGCCGTCGCGCGCCAGATGATCCCCGCACGGCAGGGTCAGGGTGCGTTCGGTCCGGCCATCGATGGCCTGCAGCATGGTGTTGGCCAGCAGCACCTGGTCGACCATCTGCGCCGCGCTGGTGGTGGCCAGGTCGCGCTGCGGCTCGACCCATTCGCGACCGGGACCGCCGCTGCATTGATGGAACAAGGTGTGGTTGCCCAGCTCGTGGCCGTTGGCCGCGGCTGCGCGCCATTGCGCCATGCGAAGCCGGACAGGCGGGCGCGATAGCTGCAGATAGAAGCTACCCTTGAGCCCGTGGCGGTCGAGCGCGGGAATGGCGTTGTCCAGCTGCGAATCCAGCGCATCGTCGTAGGCCAGGCTGACCGCGGCGCGCTGGCCTTGCGGCCACCGGAACTGCGCGGCCTCGCGCGCGCCCGCGCCGGCTTGTACCAGGGCCAGCCCCGCGCACACCGCCGCTGCGAACCATCGCTTCATACCGTCCCCTCCCAGGGGCTGTCGATCACCTTGCCGCGCGCGACCCATGCATCCCTGGCGCGCGGCGTGCAGCGGGCTCACCACAGCACGCCGTTGACCGCGGTCACCGGTGGCGGGGCGGGCTCACCGATGGCGTCCAGGGCGTCGATCTCGATGGTGCGACACATCGCATCCAGCGGCAGGCCATGGACATCGGTGGAGAACGGGTCCACCAGCTCATCACCAATGCGCAGCACCGCCAGGAACATGAAGCCCGCCACGGTCGAGCCGATCGGCGTGGCGTATTGCAACGACTCCACCAGGCCGATAGGCAGCAGCAGGCAGAACAGGCGCGTGAACAGATTGGGATAGAACCGGTACTGGGCCGGCAGCGGCGTGTTCTTCAGCCGCTCCATGCCGCCTTGCGCATTGGCGATGTCGATCAGCACGCGCTCGGCCGTGGCCTGCTGGATCGTGTCCATCCAGCCTGCACCCACGGCCCCCGCGATCTGGCGGCCGGTGCCGTTGAGCAGCCCGTTCGGAATGTTGGTGTTGGCCAGTGCCGGGTCTGCGTCGCCGTCAGAGAGGTAGCGGGTCACCGAGGCATCGATCGGCAGCCGGCGCAACTGGCAGCGCACTGCGTTGACATAGGCCACTTGTCGCAACGCCACGGCGCGCTTGAGGACAGCCGCGTTCGGATCGACCAGCATGTCACCGGACACGCGCACCAGATTGCGCGAGGCATTGATCATCAGGCCCCACAGCGTGCGGCCTTCCCACCAGCGCTGATAGGCCGAATTGGCGCGAAACCCCAGGAACAGGGCCAGCGCCGTGCCCAGCAGCGCCGAAGGCAGCGCCGGGGCGGTAAAGGGTAGTACGTAGTACATCACCGTAATCAGGCAGTCCCAGACAAACAGGGCAGCCAGGGGCTTCCACAGATGGTGCAGCACGTTGAGCACGCGCGGGCGGACCTCGACGATCACAGGGCAAGACTCCGAACAGGTCTGGGGACAGGGCGCCACGAGGCGCGACGGCGCGCAGCATGCCGCGCGGCCGGTCGACGCCGAGTGATCCGGCATCGGCGCGCGCCTGGACGCCTAGTGGCAATCCCAGTGGTAGGCGACACGGCTGAAATCGCGGCGCTTGAGGTCTTCTGGCGAGATGAAGAAGTTGGCCACACCGGAGTCGCCCCACATCATCGCGTCGTCAGAATCCAGCTGCAGCAGCAGTTCGTCCATGCCGTCGCTGCGAGGATCCTCCTGGGTAAAGGCGGGATACCCGCCGAGCTTGTGGCCGCCCCCGTCGTACGCCTCCCATAGCGCATCCAGCAGGCTGTCCTCGTCCAGCTGGTGCTGGGCCGCGTAGGCCCGCAAGATGCCGTCCAGGCCGTGATCCATCATTCGATCGAAACGATAGTCGCCCCGGGTCATCGGCTCGGTGTCGACGGTGAAGCGCATGCGGCGCGGCACGGCGGGATCCAGCGGCAGGCGTGCGCCTGCGACCGCCGGCAGCACCATCGAGGCGCCCTGCAGCTGCGGCCGGTACACGATGCGGAAATTGCGCTGCTGGCGCTGGCTTTCCATGTTGTCGAGCGTGGCGCCGTACACATCATCGTCAGTGGCCACGAAGATCTGCAGCAGGCCCTGCTGGGGATAGCCCGGCAGCGGACGCGGCAGCTCGGCAAAGTTGAGCTGGGCCAACAACGTCAACGCGCGGCCCTGTGCATCCACGGGCGCAGACTCACCGTGCGGCCACCACGCACCGCCACCCACCTTGCTGGCCGTCGCCTCATCGCGGGGCATGGCCTCCAGTGCGATACGCATGAGCGGTCGCTCGCTCTCCTGCAACGGCTCGGCGTAGGGCGCCAGCATCTGCTGCACGTCGTCTGGCGTGGCGTTGCGCGCTTGCGACACGACCCGCTCCGATGCCGGCGCTTCCTTTACGCGATGCCATTGCTGCCCCAGGGCACTGCCCCCGCGATAGGCCGCGAAAAACCCTCCCGCCAGCAGCACGCCCAGGAGCATCACCAGGGCTGCGATCTTCATCCGTCACCTCCTTGTTCCCGGCGCGCAGGATACCGGCATGCCACCACGACATCCTCGCCCCATGCCCTCGCCCGACCCGTGCACGTCTCACGGCGCTGGCCTGACCCCGGCACGATTGGAATAACGACATTCCAAAACACCGGTTCCCGCCGCCGCACCCGCTGCCTAGAGTCCTTGACGGGGAGCCCCTGGGCGCAACGGCAGCGGACTGGCAAGACCAGCCAACGGGCGTGACACGCGGCTGCGTTGCGTCGGTCCGGCACGCACGCCACGGACTCCCCCTGCCCCCCACGAGCGCACGCCATGAGCCAGCACGACCACGACCACGCTTTTGATCATCCAGGCATCGACCTGCCCGCCGCGCCGGCGCCCGCGTTCGTCGATCGGCACGGGCGCGTGCTGCGCAATTCCGAAGAAGACCAGGCCTGGGCCGACCTGCTGTCGCCGACGCGGCGCCGGCTGATCGTCAACGCCGGACTGGCGGTAGGCGCCCTGGGCATTGCGGGCGCCTCCACACCGGCCCAGGCCGCGCGCCAGGCCAAGGCTGCCGCACTGGGCGACCCGGCGTTTCGTGCCATCGTGCCGCCACGCGACACTGGCCGCAGTCCGTGGGGCGAGGAAACCGCCTTGGAGCCGGGCAAGCGCCCGGCCAGCGTGCGCCCGCGCGACGGCATCGATGGCCTGCCCGACGCGCCACGGCCCTACACCGACATCTACAGCTACCACGCGCACGTGTACTTCGATGAGGACACCTACGTGAAAGCCGACCGCCTGCGCCAATGGGTGATCGAGCGCTTCCCGGTCGAGCTGGGCAACTGGAACCTGGAGCCGCGCGGCCCCCATGTCACGCCCTCGTACTATTTCGGCTTCACCAATGACCTCCTGCCCGTGCTGGTGCCCTGGCTGCAGCTCAACAGCCTGGGCCTGACCATCCTGCTGCACCCCAACTCCGACGACCCGCGCGCCGATCACCTGTACTACACACTGTGGGTGAACCGCTCGCAGCCAGTGAACGCCTACGGCATGAAACGGCCCGGCGAGGAAGGCGCGCCCAGGATCGAGAAGATCCTGCCCAACATCGTGCCGACCAGGGCGCTGGAAACCTGAGCCATCTCGCGGCCGCGGATCAATGGGCCGCTGCTTTGGAAAACACATTCATCACCACCACGCCGGCGACGATCAGCGCCATGCCGACCAGCGCCGGCGCATCCAGCTTCTGCCCAAACATCAACCACGACACTGCCGTGATCAACACGATGCCAATCCCCGACCACAGCGCATAGGCCACGCCGGTGGGAATGGTGCGCAAGGTGAAGGACAGGCAGTAGAAAGCCGCGCCGTAGCAGACCACGGTCAGCATGCTGGGCAACAGTCGCGAGAACGAATCGCTGGCTTTCAGCGCCGTGGTGCCGACCACCTCGAACCCGATTGCAGACAACAGGAACAGCCAGGCTTTCATCCTTCTTCCCCATGCGATCCGAGGCCCGCATGCTGACAGATGACGCAGTGAATCCTTCCTGAGTGCATGGCCTTGACGGCCGCCCGTTCCACCGCGCACGTCAGCGGCGGGAAACGATGCGGGCGCCGCGGGGTCCCGCTGCGACGCACTTCAGAACGGACAGGCAATGCGTGTCCGGCGCGGCGCGCGTGGCCACGGCATCGGCCGCTGCCGTCGCATACGCGCATTCATGGTGGCGGGACGAATTCCAGTGCATCCACGCGCCAGCCGCCAGGCCGACGCCGCGCAGGATCACCTGCCTGCCCGGCTCGTCCACGATCTGTGTGCGCTGCGCGAGGAAAACCACTGGGCTACGCACGCGGCGTTGCCGCGGTGCACAGCAGTGCAGGAGTGGCGATGATTCGACGGACGCGCATCGGACGGTGTCCTTGTCCCGACGCGCGGCGCCGCGCACATGGCATGCAAGGTGCGGCCAGCTTGCATGGCAGCAGTGCATGGCAGATTCCACCGCGCATCGCGCGCACGTTGCGCCGGAAGCGGTCGCACCTGACATCGCACGGCCGGCGCATCGCGCAACACCCGCAATACACAGCGTTCGGCGTGCCCGACGGCACTGGCAACGCGCGCGACGGTGCCTACACTGGGCCGATCACGGTCCAGCGCCCATGAGGGAACGCCATGTTGCACCGTTTCATGCCGGCCACTGCACTGGCCCTCGGTTTGACCGCAGGTGCACCCCCACTGCAGGCGCAGGAAGCCATCACGCCGCATCGCGTCTTGCAGGTCACGCTGGACAGCGCTTCGCGACAGCCGGCATCCGGCCGCCTGCTGGTCTTCGCCACCGACGCGAAGGCCGCCAGGGCCGCGGTCAAGGACGGCAAGGTGACCGAGATCAGCACCAGTCCGTTCTCGCCCAAGGCGGTGTCCATCGCCGCACAGGAGGTCACGCATCTGGCCCCGGGTCGGGGCGTGCAGGTGGACCTGGACCAGATCGCTTTTCCGGATGCCTTTTCCATGCTGGCCGATGGCGATTACCTGTTCCAGGCCGTGCTGGACGTCGACCACAGCTACAACTACGGCGGACGCGGCGCGGGCGACCTGATCAGCGACGTCACCGAAGTGGCGCTGCGCAGGGGCAAAGCGCTGCCGCCGCTGTCGCTGACGCAGGCCGTGGCGGACACCGCCAACCCCTGGGGTCTGTCATCGCGCACGCCGCAAGCCGTGCGCGATGCGTTGCCTGAGGCAAAGGCACACACCTTCGATGCCTCCATGACCAGCCCGGCATTGAGCGCGTTCTGGGGGCGCGACACGCAGTTGCGCGCCCGCGTCCTGGTGCCGCCGGGCTATGACACCAGGGCCGGCACGCGCTATCCCACCGTGTACGTGACCCATGGCTTCACCGGCGACTACAACCAGTTCGCCGGCAGCATCGTGTCCACCTGGGACGCGATGGCGCGCCAGCAGATGCCGGCGATGATCTGGGTGTTCCTGGACCAGGCCACGCCGAC
>JBEVNH010000076.1:0-14325 GCA_040508175.1 Pseudoxanthomonas sp. | reverse complement strand
GCGCTGGCATCCACGCCACTGGTGCCGGTGCGGATGCGTACGAAGAGCTCGCTCCCCGCTTTGGCATCGGTGACGAACATGTCGGGCGCGATCTCGACCTGCTTCTGCGTCTGGTCGCCGTTGTAGGTGATCGCGCCACTGGATCTGGAGAACGGCGCGCCTGCGTCGTTGGTGCCACCGAACAGATAACGCCCCGCGCCGTCCTGGCTGTTGGCCAGGCTGAGCAGGTTCTCGTTGATCGATTTGAGTTCGATGGCGATCGCGTTGCGGTCGGTGTCCGATAGCGTGTCGGTATTGGCCTGCAGGGTCAGTTCCTTGACGCGTGCCAGCTGATCGCCGACTTGCGTCAGGACCGATTCCTGCAGGTTGAGGCGGTTCTGCACGGTATTGCCGTTGAGGTCGAACTGCTCCAGCTTGGCCACGGCGCGGTCGAGCGTGACCGCGTTGCCGGCCGACACCGGGTCGTCGGCGGCAGTCACGATCTTCTTCATCGTCGACAGCTGCTGCTGCAGGTGCTGCAGGCTGCTCTGCCGCGTCAGCATGGTGTTCAGCGACTGCGTGAACATCTGCCCTGTGGAAACGCGCGAGGTCATGAGCGCACCGCCGACAGGATCGACTGGAACATGCTGTCAGCGGTGGAAATAATCTGCGCGGCAGCTTGATACGCCTGTTGCAGCTTGAGCATGTTGGCAGCCTCCTCGTCCAGGTTCACGCCGGAAATCGAATCGCGTGCGGCCTGCGCCTCGTTGTTGAGTGCGGTCTGTGCATCTGCCGAATACTTGGCCTGCCGTGCGGCCGAGCCGATGCTGGTGGTCAGGCCGCCAATGGCGCCGTTGAGGCTGATCGTGCCGCCGTTGAATTTTTTGGCGTCGTCCAGATTGCCCAGGAACGCGGCATTGCCGTTGTTGCTGGAGCCGGCCGGTGTGGCGCTGATCTGGAAGGTGTCGCCCGCCACCGGCGCACCGTCGAGCACCACACTCCAGCCGTTGGCGCTGATGGTCTGGCCAGCGGTGTAGGTAAACGGGCCGTCGCCGTCGACGGTGTACTGCGTGCCGTCGATGAACTCGATACTGGCTGCCGTGCGCAGCGCGGGATTGCCGGCATCGGTAATGGTCACCTTGCCCGGAGCGCCGGTGCCCAGGTTGCCCAGATCGGCACTGACGCCCACCGGGGTGGCCGCGGCCAGGCGCGAAGGATCGCTGATGGCCACGGACATGCCGCCAGCCACACCCGCGGTGGGTTGCAACAGGAATTTGTCGCCCGTGTTGGCGCCGGCGCCGATAGTCACCGCCACGCCGTTGACCATGTAGGGGTCAGCCGTGGTCCCGGTGCCGGTCATGGCGATGGACGCGCCGGTACTGGCGTTGCTGGCCGACCAGGTGGTGCCGTTGAAGCCCAGCACGACGTTCTGGCCGTCCAGCTTGGACAGATCGGTAACCGAGGCGCTCAGGGAGGCACTGCCTGTGTTGGCGGTGTTGCCGGTGATCCGCGGCGCGGTCAGGGTGAACAGGTCCGTGCCCAGCTGGCCGTACAGATCCACGCCGGCGGCATGCGCGTCGTTGAAGCTCACGGCCAGACCGGTGGCGATGCGGCCAAGTTCGGCCAGTGCCGGGTCCAGCACGGTGCTGCGGAATTCCATGATGCCGCCCATCTGGCCGCCCATGGCGTTCTTGTCCAGGCGCACGGTGCCGGTGCTGGTCTTGATGGCCAGCTGCAGGCGCTCAGGCTGATAGGCATCAGCCACCGTGGTGACGGTCGATGCCGTAGCGCCGACGACCAGCGCCTGGCCGCCGGAGGTATAGACATTCATCGCACCGCCGTCCTGGCTGACCGCGGTGCCGCCGGTGTAGCTCACCAGCTGCTTGATCAGCTGATCGCGGGTATCCAGCAGGTCCGACGAGGCCGTCGCCGAGCTGGTGCCGATCTGGCCGTTGAGCTTGGCGATCTGCGCGGACAGGCGATTGATCTCGTCGGCACCGCCGATGAGCTTGCTGTTGAGTTCCGAATCGATGCCGTCCAGCTGGCCGTCCAGCTGCTTGAAACGGGTCACCAGGGAATTGGCCTGCGCCAGCACATCGGCGCGCGAGGCGGCCGAGGCGGCATTGGACGACAGTCCGCTGACACTATCGAAGAAGTCCGACCACGCGCCGCTCAGGCCGGTGGCCGAATCGGAGAACAAGGTATCCACCCGGCTGGACAGGCTGGACAGCTGCCCCAGGCGCGCCATCTCACCGCTGCTGTCGAGCAGACGCGTGGTGGCCAACTGATCGGCCACGCGACGCACATCGGTGATCTGGGTGCCGTTGCCGACATAGCCAAAGCCCTTGAAGGTGGCGTTGGCGGTCGCGAATTCCGTGCTCTGCCGGCTGTATCCGGCGGTGTTCACGTTCGCCACGTTGTGACCCACCGTGGTCAACGCACGCTGGAAGGCGATCAGTGCACTGGTACCGGTGGACATGACAGACATGGTGTTACCTCATCAGCGCAGCAGGTGGCTGGCGGTTGTCTGCACCGATGCAAATGCTGTGCCTGCGATCTGGCCGGCCTCATTGACCGTGCGCGACGCGACCTGGCTGATCGCGCCCAGCGCATCGCCCAGGGTCTTGCCATTGGCGATTGCGCTGATCTTGCTGGCGTAATTGGGATCGGTGGCATAGCCGGCTTGCTGCAGGGCAGAGGCAAACTTGCGCACATCGCCGCCTGACTGCAGCGCCTGCTGGTAGCGCGGATTGTTCTTGATCATGCGCACGTAGTCGGCAAAGCTCTCGGCCGGCGAGTTGTAGGCGCGGAAGGCGGCCTGCTCGGTGGTCTTGACCCCGTTGTAGTACTCGGTGGTGGACACGGTGGCGCTCTTGCCGGACCAGCCGGTGGCCTTGATGCCGAACAGGTTGTTGGCGTTGCCGGCACTGGAGCTGATCATGCGGCGGCCCCAGCCGGTTTCCAGCGCGGCCTGGGCCACCAGCGCCTTGGCATCCACCCCGAGTTCACGCGCAGCGACCTGGGCGTGGTCCCAGATCTTGGCAACGAAATGCTCGGGCGAGCGCGGCGCGAAGCTGGAAGCGGTCTGTGCGGCGTTGCCGATCTGCGCGGCATCGTCGGCCTGCGGTGCGGAAGCGGACCAGTCGATGTCGTTGGCCGGATCGGTTTGCCCCTGTAGCGTGGTGCTCAGCGCATCGGCCTGCTTGTTGTCGCCAGCGCCAGCGTCCATGCGGCCGGCGATCAGATCGAAGGCGCGTTCGGCCGCCTGCAGCGGCAGGCCACCCACCGCGGATGCCGCGCCGCCCAGTGCACCTGTCAGTGCGTGCGACACCGCACTGCCCATGGCGCCGGTCAGCGACAAGCCGCCCTTGCCATCGGTGCCGGCGTCGCCGGCCTTTGGCGTTTCGGCCGCGCCGCCCTGCATCTGCGTGAGCTGCCTGGCGATCACCGGCGCCAGGCCCAGGCCCTTGCCCTTGGTCATGGCCGTGGACAATTGCTGGTCGTACATGTCGCGAAATGCCTGGTTCTCGCCCGGGAACAGGCTGTCGCCGAAGCTGGCGTCGCGCATGCTCTTGATGAGCATCTGCGCGAACTGGCCTTCCAGCTGCTTGGCGGCTTTGTCGATCTGCGCCGGCGTGCTTTGCGCACTGCTGGACAGGGACAAGGTGGGCGAGTTCAGGATCATGGTCAGATGACCTCGAGCTCCGCCTGCAGCGCACCGGCTTGCTTGAGCGCTTCCAGGATGGCGATCACGTCGCCGGGGGCGGCACCGACCTCGTTCACCGCGCGCACGATCTCATCCAGGGTGGTGCCACCCTTGAACTTGAACATGCGGCTGGATTCCTGCTGGGCGGCCACGGTGGACTGTTGGGTCACGGCGGTCTGCCCACCGGACAAGGCGCCCGGCTGACTGACGTTGGTGTTTTCGGTAATGGACACCGTCAGCGAGCCGTGGGTCACGGCGGCCGGCTGCACGCGCACCAGCGAGCCGATCACCACGGTGCCGGTGCGCGAATTGACCACGATCTTGGCCGCGGCCGCGCCCGGGGTCAGCTCCAGGTTTTCCACCTGCGCCAGGAAGTTGATGCGCTCGCCCGGCGAGACCGGCGAACGCACCGCCACGGTCACTGCGTCCACGGCCTGCGCCGTGTCCGGGCCGAAAGCGGCATTGAGCGCTCCGACCATGCGCGAGGCCGTGGTGAAGTCGCCCTGGTTGAGGTTCAGCGTGATCTGGCCGCTGTTGTCGAACACATCCGGCAGTGCGCGTTCGACAGTGGCGCCGTTGGGGATGCGGCCCACGCTGGGCACGTTGACGGACACGCGCGAACCGTCCTTGCCCTGCGCGCCGAAGCCACCCACGATCAGGTCGCCCTGGGCGATGGCATAGATCTGCCCGTCGGCGCCTTTCAGCGGCGCCATCAGCAGCGAGCCACCGCGCAGGGAGATCGCATTGCCGATCGAGGACACGGTGATGTCGATGGCCTGGCCGGGCTTGGCAAACGCCGGAAGATTGGCGTGGATGGCCACGGCCGCGACGTTCTTCAACTGGGGGTTGACGTTGGCTGGCACGGTCACGCCCAGCTCGTTGAGCATGTTGCGCAGGCTCTGCACGGTGAAGGGCGCCTGGCTGGTGCGGTCACCGCTGTTGTCCAGGCCCACGACCAGGCCGTAGCCGACCAGCGCGTTGTTGCGCACGCCGCCGACGGTGGCCAGGTCCTTGATGCGCTCGGCCTGTGCGCCGGAGATCGCGCCTAGCGACAGTGCCAGCAGCGTGACGGAACGGAAGAAGAAGGAAGTTTTCATGTCGGCACTCAGTACGGGTACAGACGTGTATTGAAGAACCGTGCCAACCAGCCCATCGAGTTCGACTGGGCGATGGCGCCGCGGCCGCCGTAGGCGATCTGGGCGTTGCCCACACGGCTGGAGGGCACGGTGTTGTCCGGGTTGATGTCGACCGGCCGCACGATGCCCTGGATCTGCACCAGCTCGTCGCCCTGGTTCAGGCGCATGTTCTTCTGGCCCGACACGACTAGGTTGCCGTTGGCCAAGCGCTGGGTCACGGTGACGGTGATGCTGCCGGCCAGGCGGTTGCTTTGGGCGGTGTTGCCCGAGCCGGTGAAGCTGCGCTCGCCGCTCATGTTGGCGCCCAGAATGTCCTTGCCGCCCAGCGTGACCGGCGCGCCAAAGATGCTGGGCGCGGAGATGCTGGTGTCGCTGGTCTTGGCGGTCTTGGTGTTGGCGGTGCTGGTGGCGCTGGTGGATTCGACCAGGTTGATGGTCAGCAGGTCGCCGACGTCACGGGCCTTCTTGTCGCCGTACAGCTGCATGCCCGGGCCGGCGGCATAGATCGCGCCTGCGGTGGCCTGGGCCGGCATGGCCATCGGCTGCACTACGGCCATCGGCTGGTAGGGGCGCACATCGCCAGCGGCGACGCAGCCACCCAGCACGGGCAGGGTCAGGATCGTGGCGATGAAAGCGAGACGGTTCATGGCGTAGGTTCCGGCGCGAAGGCTTAGATGTTGTTGTTGAGGTAGCCGAGCATGTTGTCGGTGGTGGAGATGGCCTTGGCGTTCATCTCGTACGCGCGCTGGGTTTCGATCATGCTCACCAGCTCTTCGACCACGTTGACGTTGCTGCCTTCCAGCGCGCCTTGCACCACGGTGCCCAGGCCGTTGAGGCCGGGCGTGCCGTTCTGGGCCGGGCCCGAGGCGCTGGTCTCGACGTAGAGGTTTTCGCCCTTGGCCTGCAGGCCGGCGGGGTTGATGAAGTCGGTCAGAGTGATCGAACCGATTTCCAGCGCCTCGGCCTGGCCGGCGATGGTCACCGAGACCGTACCGTCGGTGCCGATGGTCATCGTCTGCGCGCCTTCCGGCAGCTGGATGCCCGGCTGCAGCGGATAGCCGCTGCTGGTCACCAGCTCGCCCTGCGCGTTGATCTCGAAGCTGCCGTCGCGGGTAAAGGCCGAGGTGCCATCGGGCATCTGCACTTCGAAGAAGCCGCGGCCGTTGACCATCACGTCCAGCGCGCGGTCGGTCTGCTGCTGCTGGCCCTGGGTGAAGTTCTTGGAGGTGGCGACGATGCGCACACCGGTGCCCAGCTGCAGGCCCGTGGGCAACTGCGTCTGCGCCGAGGTGGAGCCACCGGGCGTACGCACCTGCTGGTACAGCAAGTCCTCGAAATTGGCACGATCGCGCTTGAAGCCGGTCGTGTTGACGTTGGCCAGGTTGTTGGAGACGACGGACATGCGCGTCTGCTGCGCGTCCAGTCCGGTCTTGGCGACCCACAAAGCCTGATGCATGAGGTGACTCCCGAGTGATCTGGTGCGCCGCGCGGGCGCTTGATAGGACTAAGGCAAGCGGTGTGCCAGCGTGGCCGGCAGGGGAGCATCAGCCGCTCAGGCGCATCAGCGTGTTGGCTGACTGGGTGTTCTCGTCGCCACTCTTGATGACCTTGACCTGCATCTCGAAGGAGCGTTGCAGCTGGATCATCTGGACCAGCGCACCGGCGGCATCGACGTTGCTGGACTCGAGCATGCCGGTGGAGATGGCGTTGCCAGTGGCCTGGACGAACGGTTGCTTGGGGTCGGTATTGCGCATCAGCCCATCCAGGCCGCGCTGCAGCCGGTCGGCCGGGGCTTCGACCACCTTGAGCCGCCCCACCAGCGCCACCGTCTGCGGGCCTTCGCCCTGTGGCACGATGGACACGGTGCCGTCGCTGCCGATTTCCATGGACTGGTGCGGTGGGATGACCATCGGCTCGCCGCCTTCGCCATAGACCGCATGCCCGGTGGACGTCACCAGCTGGCCGTTGGGCGTGAGCGCCAGATTCCCGCCGCGGGTATAGGCCTCTTCGCCATTGGGCGACTGGACGGCCAGCCAGCGGTCTTCGCGCATGGAGACATCCAGCGGATTGCCGGTCACCTGCTGCGCGCCGACGCTGCGGT
The DNA here is from genome assembly GCA_040508175.1 of Pseudoxanthomonas sp. Lineage (GTDB taxonomy): Bacteria > Pseudomonadota > Gammaproteobacteria > Xanthomonadales > Xanthomonadaceae > Pseudoxanthomonas_A. Next base: position 7,403 of record JBEVNH010000076.1, on the reverse strand, counting down.
CGAACCCCTGGTCCACGTGCAGCGCATCGATCCGCGAGCCATAGCCCTCACCCGGGACCCGGAACGCCTCGGTGTTGGCCAGCGCGGCCTTGAAGCCGATCGTGTTGGTGTTGGCGATGTTGTGCGACACGGTGGTCTGCGCCTGCAGCGTGGCGCGGGCACCGGTCATGGCAACGTAGAGCGCTCTGTCCATCGGGATCTCCGTGACGGCGTGGAAGGCCGCGGCGATGCGAGTCGGCAAGGGCGCCGACGCTTCATGCCCAGGGCACTGCAAGTGGCGTGCCGGAACGGCGGAGTGCACGGCCGGGCCGTACTGAGCAGGCAAAAAAAGCCCCCGCGCAGGGCGGGGGTGCGATGGACCCGATGAAGGTCAAAAAACTGAAAGCGCGCGTGACGCCTGGCTGCGCGCGGATGCGGCCGGTCCGCCGGATCGGCGGACCGCGGTCATCAACGGATGTTGATGATGGTCTGGGTGACCTGGTCCTGCGTCTGGATCATCTGCGAGTTCGCCTGGAAGTTGCGCTGCGCGGTGATCATGTTCACCAGCTGCTCGGTCAGGTCGACCGTGGACGATTCCAGTGCGCCGGACTGCACCGCACCGAAGTCGGAGGTGTCCGGCTCACCGCGCCGCGCCGCGCCGGAGGCATAGGTTTCCACCCACATGTTGTTGCCGGTGGGCTGCAGGCCCTGCGGGTTGACGAACTTGGTCAGCGCCACCTGGCCCAGGGTGGTGTCGGCGCCGTTGGAGTAACGGGCGAACACCACGCCGGTGCTGTCGATGCTGATTTCGTTGAGCTTGCCGCTGGCGTAGCCGTCCTGGCGCAGGTCGCGCAGGGCAAAGCTCTCGCCGTACTGGGTCGAGCCGGTCAGGTTCAGGCTCATGTTCAACACGCCGGCGCCGGTGGCCGGGGTATACGGATCCAGCGGGATGGTGCCCGGGTTCGGGCTGACCAGCGAGCCGGTGTCGGAGAACTGCACCGTGGTCGGGGCCCCTGACGAGGTGCCATCGACGTAGTTGTGGACCTGCCACTCATTGGGATTGGCGGTCTTCACGAAATAGGACGTCTGGGTGTGGCCGACGCCCAGGGAGTCGTACACCGTGGCGCCGCCGCTTGAGAAGCTGTAGCTGTTGGTGTCGTTCGGGTCGAAGGTGCCGACGGTGGGCTGCGAGGCGTTGCCCGGCAGCGTCACCATCATGTTCACCACGCTGGTGGACTTGGGCGCCGCATCGGTGGTCAGCAGCTGCAGGTCGGTCAGGCGGCCGGTGTCAAAACCGGTGCCCGAGGCGTTGGGAGCGAATACCTGCAGCTTGGCGCCTTCGGGGGTGACCACGTAGCCCTGGTTGTTGGTCTGGAAGTTGCCCGAGCGCGTGTAGGCGGTCACGCCGTTGTTGCTGAGCGTGAAGAAGCCTTCGCCGTCGATGGCCATGTCCAGGCTGCGGCCGGTCGGCTCGATGGTGCCCTGCGAGAACTGCTGGGCGACGTTGCTGACCTTCACGCCCGAACCCACCGCCAGGCGCGACAGGCCGTAGCTGGTGGAAGAGAAGATATCGGCAAACTCCGCGCGCGACTCCTTGAAGCCGGTCGTGTTGACGTTCGCGATGTTGTTGGAAGTGACGTTCAGGTCGGCGTTGGCGGCATTGATGCCCGACAGTGAGGTGTTGAAGCTCATGGCTTGCTCCGGAAAATGAGGCGGTGCGGTTGACGAAGGCTCAGCTGACGCGGAGCACGTTGGACATCGGGGCCGTTCCCAGCCCCGGCAGGTTGATGTAGACCCCATCGGAGCCCACCGTCACGCTGTCCACCTTGCCTTGCACATAGGTGTCGAGGGCCGTGACGCTCCCCCCTTGATCGGTGAATTTGGCGCTCAGCGTGTACTTGCCCGCGGCCAGGCGGTTGCCGGCGGCATCGTTGCCGTCCCATTCGAATCCGGCTTCGCCGGCCTCGGTCGCCGCCACGCTCAAGGTGCGGACTTCCTTGCCGTTGGCGTCGGTGATGGTGACGTTCAAGATGCCGGCGGACGGGGCCGCCACCGCGCCGGTGACGCCGCCTTCGCTCTGCAGGGCGGCCTTGGCCGACGGGACCAGCACGCTGTGACCGACCAGCGCCGCGCCGCGCAGGATCTGGTCGTTGGTCATGGTTTCGGAGAATCCACCGACCGTGGTGTTGAGGTCGGTAATGCCCTGCACCGTGCTGATCTGGGCCAGCTGGCCCATCATGGCCGAGTTGTCCATCGGGTTGGTCGGGTCCTGGTGCTGCAGCTGGGCGGTCATCAGCTTCAGGAAGTCGGCCTGCTGCAAGGCGCCGGTATTCTTGGTCTCGGTGGCCTTGCTGGTGCTGGCCGTGCTGCTCGACCCGCTCAGCCCTAGGCTGGCGTACAGGTCGCTGGAATAGGTCGAACTGGAAACGGTGCTCATGGGTCAGGTTCCTCGGGTCAACGACCCATGTTGAGAGTGGACAGCGCCAGTTCCTTGGCCGTGTTCAGGACTTCGACGCCGGCCTGGTAGTTACGCGAGGCCGAAATCATGTTCACCATCTGCGAGACCGGATCGATGTCCGGGGCGTAGACGTAGCCGTCCTGGTCGGACAGCGGGTGGCCCGGGTCGTAGCGCTTGAGCGGCTCGGCCTGGCTTTCCTGGATCTCCTTGACCTGCACGCCCTTGAGCGTGGGATCGGCGCTGGGGCGGGTGGTCTGGAAGATCGGTTCGATCGGCTTGTAGGCCGCTTCGGGCGTCCCGGCCACCGAATCGGCGTTGGCCAGATTGGACGCGATGGTGCTCAACCGCACCGATTGAGCCTGCAGCGCAGAGCCGGCGACGTCAAAGATGGGAAGGTTGCTCATGGCTTATTGCCCCGTGATCGCGGTCATGAGGGTGCGCACCTTGCCTTCCATGAAGCTCAGCGTGGCGCGGTACTCCAGTGCGGCACGGCCGTAGGCGGCGCGCTCGCCGTCGGGGTCGACGGTATTGCCGTCCAGGCTGGGCTGGCTGGAAGGACGCGCCAGCTGGAAGGACGCCAGGCTGTTCGGGCCGATGTTGTTGCCCAGCCCATCGCTGGCACCAGGCTTTTCCGCCTGCTGCAGGGCCGATGTCAGCGCGGCGTTGAAATCCATGTCCTGCGCCTGATACCCGGGGGTATCGACGTTGGCCAGGTTGCTGGCAATCAGCTTCATCCGCTGCTCGCGCAGCGGGAGGGCCTGGGCATGGAAGCCCATGTAGGACGAAAGGGGATCGGACATGGGCCGTCTCCAGCGGAAGGTTCGCAGGAGTCAAGGCAAGCGGCGTGCCAGTGCGCGGGGGCCGTTCGATCAGGGCAAATGCCGGTCGGTCACGGATCACCGGCGGTGCCAGCGCCGCCGGGACAGGGTGGCGGCAGAAATCCGTCGCGCCAGCGTCAGCCGGGCGACGGGGTGCGGGTCGTCAGGCGGCGACCGGCAGCAGCCCGGCGACGTCGTGCAGACGCGCCGAGACGATCTCGGCCAGGTCGGCCGGGTTGTACTTGGGCACGAAGGCGTTGGCGCCCACGTGTTCCACCATCGCGTTGTTGAATACGCCCGACAGGGACGTGTGCAGCAGCACGTATAGACCGGCCAGGCCCTGGTGGCGACGGATTTCAGTCGTCAGCGTGTAACCGTCCATGGCGGGCATCTCGATGTCGGAAATGACCATGGCGTAGCGCTGGCACGGGTCTTCGCCTGCCGCATGGATCTGCAAGAGGTGGTCCAGCGCCTGGCGGCCGTCGGACAGCAGCGTGGCGCCCACGCCCAGCTGGTCCAGCACGCTGCGGATCTGCTGCCGGGCCACGCGTGAGTCGTCCACCACCAGCACCTGCAGCGGCGGGGCGTCGGCTGGCAGGGCCAAGGCCGGGTCCAGCACCGCCTCCATGCGCGACTGGGCGATATCGGCCAGCACGCTTTCCACGTCGATCACCTGGATCAGCTCGCCCTGGAAGCGGGTCACCGCCGTCAAATAACTGCTTTGCACGCCCAGGTCCGGCGGCGGGTGGATGTCTTCCACGCCGATATTGACGATGCGCTCCACCGCGCTGACCAGGAATCCCTGGACCGAGCGGTTGAACTCGGTCACCACCAGATAGCGTGGGTGGCCGTCGTGCTCGGGGTGGCTGATGGCCGTGCCGAGGTCCAGGACCGGTACCGAGCGTCCGCGGACGTCGGCCACGCCGGCGAACTGGCTGGGAAGGCCTGGCAGCTGGAACAGTTCCGGCCGGCGCAGGACTTCCTGCACCTTGAAGACGTTGACGCCAAACAGCTGGCGCCCGCCCAGACGGAACAGCAGCAGGGCCAGGCGGTTGTGGCCGGCCAGCCGGGTGCGTTGGTCGATGCGGTTGAGCAGGTCGTGCGACATGGACACGGTATCGGCGCCCGGGCGCTGGGCTTTAGGCAGGCGTGAGTGGAGAGGAGTGAGGAGTGGGCAAAAGCCGAGGTCGCGCGCGCTTTTCCTCACTCCTCCCCCCCCATGGCACACCGCTTGCAAGGCTCCGTGCAGCCCTGAAAGGAGTGCGTGTGATGGTCCGGAAGCTGATGCTCATGTTGTTGGCGCTTGCGCCGATATCGTCCGTGCTGGCAGGGGATTACCAGCCGGTGGACAGCATCAAGACGGCAGCGCTGGGTGCGTTGGGTCCAGGCGCGACGGGGGAAGTCGCGCTGGATCCCGCCCTGCGGATGCCGCGCTGTGACCAGCCACTGCAGGCCGCCCAGAGCGCGGCCGGGACCGTGGAGGTGGGCTGCCCGTCGGGCTGGCGCCTCTATGTCCCGGTCAAGGTGCGGCGGATGCAGACGGTGCTGGTGCTGACGCGCGGCGTGGCGGCTGGGGAGACGCTCAGCGCCGACGCGTTCGCCACCGAAACCCGCGATGCGGGTCGTATCAGTGGCGTGGCCGTTGCCGATGCGGCCATGGCGGTCGGCCAGGTGGTCCGCCGCATGCTGCCGGCGGGGACCGTGCTGGGGGCCGGCGACCTGGTCTCCCAGCGCTTGGTGCGCCGTGGCGACACGGTCGCCCTGATCGCCTACGCCGGCGGCTTGGAAGTGCGCATGGCCGGACGCGCACTGGCCGATGGCGGCCAGCGCGATCGGGTCAGCGTGGAGAACCTGACCTCCCGCAAGATCGTGCAGGGCACCGTGGATGCCCAGGGCAATGTGGTGGTTTCGCGATAAGTGGTTGAAGTAAAAGGCGTCAAAAAAACGGCGGACAGCATGTGACTTTTTTTGTCATCCGCCCCTAAAGTCGCCCGGGCCATCGCCGATAACCTTGGTACAGACCACCAAGGACCTCGTGTCATGACCCAGAAAATCGAAGGTGCGATGCCTTCCGCCATCCGCAACACCGCCGCTGTCACCAGCACGCGTGTTGCGTCCGGCGCCGAGCGTACCAAGCCGGTGGAAGCCAGCGAGAGCGACAGCCTGCGTTTGACCGGTGAAGCCACCGGCCTGCAGACGCTGCAGCGTGAACTGGTCGCCGCCCCCGCCATCAACGAGGCCCGCGTGGCCGAAGTGAAGGCTGCCATCGATGCCGGCACCTACCAGGTGAACCCGGACGCGATCGCCAGCCGCATGTTGGAACTGGACAAACAACTAGGTGGATGATGAACGCCGTCGCCAATCCTGATCTCGACCGTCTTGCCCAAGCGCTGGCTGATGAACGCCAGGCGCTGCTGGACAATGACATCAATGCCCTGATGCGCTCCACGCAGGAGAAGATCGCGGCGTTGAAGATGCTCGAAAGCGGCATCACCGAGGACCGGGAAGGGCGACTGGCCGAGCTGGTGGAGGTCAACCGCGCCAACGGCGCGCTGCTGGCCCGCCGCCGGCGCGAGGTCAACTGGGCGTTGCGCCACCTGGGGCGTACCGAGAGTGCTCCGTCCTACGACGCACGCGGCCAGGCCAGCCAGTCACGCGTCACCCGCGAATGGGCCGTGGCCTGAACCAGCGCACGCAGGCGCCGGGCACGCGGCCACAGCCGCCGCCGCGTCCGACCGTAGAATTGGGGCTCCCCGCACAGGACATGCCCCGGTGGATTCCGCTTCGTTCCAGGTTTCGCTGCCTTCCGTGAACACCATCAAGTCACTGGCGTCCCGCCTGCGCGACGGCGTGCTGCTGTATCGCGCCGATGGTAGCCAGGTCTTCGTCAACCCCGCCGCCGCCAGTCTGTGCGCGGAGTGCTATCCACAGGATCTGGAGCACGGCCTGTCCATGGACAAGCTGGTGCCGCGCGATGCGCTCAAGCAGGCGCGCGAGACCGGCCACTGGAACGGCTACCTGTCTTTCCAGGAATCCAAGCTGCTGGCCGTGCAGGCCTATTACACCGCCGAGGAAGGCGGCTGCTTCCTGATCATCCTGCAGGACCTGCGGCTGATCCGCGCTTACGACCAGGACCTGGTGCGGCGCCATGCCGAGCTCAACGTGCGCCTGACCGCCGCGCAGGAAAATCTGTTGCAGTCGGAAAAGCTCGCCTCCATTGGTCAGTTGGCCGCCGGCGTGGCGCACGAGATCAACAACCCCATCGGCTATGTGCATTCCAACCTGAGCAGCCTGCAGGAATACCTGCGCAGCCTGTTCGCGTTGATCGATGCCTATGAGCGCGCGTTGCGTTCGCCCGATCCCAGGGCACAGCTGCAGGAGATCGACGAGACACGCTCTCGCCTGGATATCGACTTCATCAGCCAGGACCTGCCGCAGCTGCTGTCCGAGTCGCGCGAAGGCATCGAACGGGTGACCCAGATCGTGCGCGACCTGAAGGACTTCTCGCGTTCTGATCGAGACGAATCATGGAAGATGGTGGACTTGCATGCCAGCTTGGATTCCACGCTCAACATCATCTGGAACGAGCTGAAGTACAAGGTCACGCTGGAGAAGCATTACGGCACGTTGCCGTTGGTGGAGTGCCTGCCGTCCGAGCTCAACCAGGTCTTCATGAACATGCTGCTCAATGCGGGCCACGCGGTCGGGGAACGCGGTGTCATCACCCTGTCCAGCGGCGTGGACACAGAGCATGCCTGGATCGAGATCGGAGACAACGGCAGTGGGATTCCGCCGGAGACCCTGCAGCGGATCTTCGACCCGTTCTTCACCACCAAGCCGGTGGGCAAGGGTACGGGCCTGGGTCTGTCGATCTCCTACGGCATCGTCGCCAAGCACCAGGGGCGTATCGAGGTGGACAGCAAGGTGGGTGACGGCACGCGGTTCCGCATCGTGCTGCCGATCCGGCAGCCCAAGCACGCGCAGCCGCACTGAGGCTACGCGCGCTCGCCGCCGTCGCTTTTGCTGTTGCTCGTGCTTTTTTTTGCGTTTGATCTCACGAGCCGTAAAGCACGCCGAGCACCGGAGCAGAACCGGGGCGTAGAGGCGCGCCTGTTTGAGCGAAGCGAGTTGAGCGCCGTCCCCGATTC
>JBEVNH010000061.1:0-10256 GCA_040508175.1 Pseudoxanthomonas sp. | reverse complement strand
CGGGTTGACCTTGTGCGGCATGGTCGAGGAACCGACTTCGCCTTCCTTCAGGCGCTGCTTGAAATAACCCAGCGAGATGTAGCCCCAGATGTCGCGTGCCAGGTCGATCAGGATGGTGTTGGCGCGGCGCGTGGCATCGCCGATCTCGGCGACATTGTCATGCGGCTCGATCTGGGTGGTGTAGGGGTTGAACACCAGCCCCAGGCTTTCGACGAAGCGCTGTGCGAAGCGCGGCCAGTCCACCGCCGGGTAGGCGATGACATGGGCGTTGTAGTTGCCGACCGCGCCGTTGATCTTGCCGGTCAGCTCGACCGCGCCGATCTGCTTGAGCTGGCGCTCCAGGCGCGCCACGACATTGGCAATTTCCTTGCCCAGCGTGGTCGGCGAGGCGGTCTGGCCGTGCGTGCGCGAGAGCATCGGCTGGGCAGCCTGGGCGTGTGCCAGGCTGCGCAGGCGGTCGGCTATGTCATGCAGGCCGGGCAGCAGCACCTCGCGACGCGCCCGTTCCAGCATCAGGCCATAGGACAGGTTGTTGATGTCCTCGCTGGTGCAGGCGAAATGCACGAACTCCAGCGCCGGGCCCAGCTCGGTGTCGCCCTTGAGCTGTTCCTTGATGAAGTACTCCACCGCCTTGACGTCATGGTTGGTGGTGCGCTCGATGTCTTTCACGCGCGCGGCCTGCTCGACGCTGAAATCCTGCGCCAGGGCACGCAGCTTCTGGATTTGTGCCGGGGCGAACGGCGCCAACTCGGTAATGCCCGGCTCGGCCGCCAAGGCCAGCAGCCATTCCACCTCGACCGTGATGCGGGCGCGGATCAGGCCGTATTCGGAAAAGATCGGGCGCAACGCATCGACCTTGGAGGCATAGCGGCCATCGAGGGGGGACAGGGCGAGCAGGGTGGCTTCGGTCATGGGAGCGGCTTGCGTGAGAGGAAAACGGGAAGGCGGCCGCGGCCGGCGCGGGGCGCCTGGCGAGCGGGAGGGGCCGGGCGAGCCGGGGTCGGCATTTTACCTGTCATCTCGCTCACAGGCTTGGGCGTATGATTTCCCGAGATCCAGCCAGCTTCAGCGGCTTGTACCGCGTGCCAGCCGTGCCTTTCCATCAATGGAGATACGGATGAGCCCGAAAGACCCCGCCCCCCTCAAGCCCCGCCTCGGGGAAACCCGCACCGAGCATGACAGCATGGGGGAGTTGCAGGTTCCCGCAGATGCCCTGTGGGGCGCGCAGACCCAGCGGGCCGTGCAGAACTTCCCGGTGTCCGGCCGGCCCATGCCGCGTGGCTTCATCCGCGCACTGGGCTTGATCAAGTCGGCCACCGCCGGCGTCAATGCCGAGCTAGGCCACCTGCCCAAGGATGTGGCCAACGTGGTCCAGAAGGCGGCGCTCGAAGTGGCCGAAGGGCGTCACGACAGCCAGTTTCCGATTGACATCTACCAGACCGGCTCAGGCACCTCGTCCAACATGAATGCCAACGAGGTCATCGCCACGCTGGCCACGCGGCTGCTGAAGTCGGACAAGGCCAAGGTGCATCCCAACGACCATGTGAACCTTGGCCAGAGTTCCAATGACGTGGTGCCGACCGCGATCCGCGTGTCGGCCCAACTGGCGGTGCTGGAAGATCTGCAGCCGGCGCTCAAACACCTGCGCAAGACCATCGACAAGCGCGGCAAGGCCTTGGCCAAGGTGGTCAAGACCGGCCGCACGCACCTGATGGACGCCATGCCGCTGAGCTTCGGGCAGGAGTTCTCCACGTGGTCGGCGCAGTTGAGTTCGGCCCAGGCCCGCCTCGATGACAGCCTCAAGCGTCTGCGCCGCCTGCCCTTGGGTGGCACTGCCATCGGTACGGGCATCAACGCCGATCCGAAGCTGGGCAAGCACGTTGCCAAGGCGTTGACCAAACTGACCGGTGAGACCTTCGAGAGCGCCGACAACAAGTTCGAAGGCCTGGCCGCTCAGGACGATGCGGTGGAGCTGTCCGGCCAGCTCAACGCGCTGGCCGTGGCCCTGATCAAGATCGCCAATGATCTGCGCTGGATGAATGCCGGTCCGTTGGCCGGGCTGGGTGAAATCGAACTGCCGGCGTTGCAGCCTGGCAGCTCCATCATGCCTGGCAAGGTCAACCCGGTGATTCCCGAGGCCACCGTCATGGTCTGTGCACAGGTCATCGGTCACCACACCGCGATCACCGTGGCCGGGCAGACCGGCAATTTCCAGCTCAACGTGACCTTGCCGCTGATTGCCGCCAACCTGCTGGACTCCATCCAGCTGCTGGCCAACATCTCGCGACTGCTGGCCGATTCGGCCATCGCCGGATTGAAGGTGCGCGAGGACAACGTGCAACAGGCGCTGGCGCGCAACCCGATCCTGGTGACCGCGCTCAATCCGATCATTGGCTATGAGCGCGCCGCCTCGATCGCCAAGCGTGCCTACAAGGAACGCCGCCCGGTGCTGGACGTGGCGGCCGAGGACAGTGGCCTGTCATTGGACGAACTGAAGACGCTGCTGGACCCGGCAACACTGATTGCCGGTGGCATTCACGGGGGGGCTGGTGGAGGCGGCTGAACGAGTAGGTGTGCCAAAACGAAAAGGCCCCGCAAAAGCGGGGCTTTTTCATTGCTGGGCGGTGTCAGGGACAGGCCGAAAGGTACAGCGGACCACGGCGTCAGCGGTATTCCAGCTGCACGTTGCCGAAGCTGTCCTCGTAGGGCTTCAGTGGCGGCACCTGCTGCAGGAGCTGCTGCTGCATTGCCTGGGTTTCGGCATCCGGTACTGCCTTGACGCTGCCGGGCTTGCCGCTGTTGGCATCCGGGCCAAGCGTCTGCAGGCGAAGCACCTGCATGCGGCCGAAATAGGTGCGCAGCAGCGCGGTGTTTGCGGCCGTTTGCGGCAACTGGATGTCGTCGATCTTCAACACGCCCTGCGGATCGATGAAGGCGCTGGCGGCGGGCGCGCGACGCAGGGTTACGGCATCGTTGGTCACGGCCACGCGCGGCTTCATGCGCTCTTCGCGTGAGGGGGCGGCATGCTCGCCACGGTTGCAGCCGGCGAGCACAAGAAGGGACAACACAAGGGGGATGAGAAAGCGCATCGGACCATTGTAAACGCTGGATCTCGCCGCGAGCCGACACCGAGGCTGGCCCCCGGTGCCGGAATCGCCTCAGCCAATGGCTCAGAACTCCCAGTCGCCGCCATCCTTGCAGTCATCGACATCGGCCTGGTCCATCGTGGCGTAAGGGCGGAACTCCGGCATCTTGTCTGCCAAGGCCTGCTGCGCGATGTGCAGGCTGGGCAGGCGCGCGCACAACTTCTCGACTTGCGGTTTCAGGCGCTCTTTCGCCGATTTCTCCACTTGCTTTCCAATCTCATCGCTCGGTGTATTGCTGATCAAGCCTTTCAGTGCAGCGCCCGCCGCATCCATGCCGAGCTTGGCACCTTCAATGCCGATGGCCATGCCTTCGGTGATGACGCCCAGCAATTCGCCGCGATAAGCCAGCACGAGCTGTTTCTGCTCGGCCGTGGCTTCGACGACCTTGCCCTCGATCAACAGATCGCCTTGGGGCGTGATCTCGGCCTTGGGCAGAGCTTTGAGTGCCTTTCCCTGATTGAGCGACAGGTTCTCGCTGGACAGCTTTACCCGGGCTTTCTCGATCTCCGATTGGGCTTCCTGCATGCCCTTCTGTGCTTCGTCGATGCCCTTGCGGGCCTCGTCCATGGCCTGGCTGACGGGGTTGCTGGATCCTGTGGAGCTGGGTTGGCAGGCCGAGATGGTCAGCGCAAGGGCCAGCAGCAGGGTGGCGTGATGGGTTTTCATGGTTGTCGCTCCGGGCACACGACTGAAGTAAAGACTTTCAGGCTCAAGAGGGAACAGGGGGCGGATCAATCCCGCGGCTTGCTGACCTTGCCGCTGACCGCTTCGGTGGTGACATCACCGCTGCCTTTGCTGCGCACTGTGACGTCGCCGCCGATGCGACGTGCATCCACGTCGCCCGAGCCGATGGCACCGACACTGACGCTGCCGGCGATGTCGCTTGCGTTAACGTCGCCCGAGCCGACGTTGCCGACCTTCAGACTGCCTTGGATCTTGCTAACGCTCAGGTCGCCTGAGCCGATGGAATCGACCGAGACATCGCCGCGCGCATCGGCGACATCGATGTCGCCCGAGCCAATGGAATCCAGCGCCACGCTGCCGATGTCCTGCAGGTCCAGATCGCCCGAGCCCAGCGATCCGCTGACGGCGCCGCGGACGCCACGCACTTTCACATCACCGGATCCGACATTCAGGCCGAGCGAGGCGACGTTGCTGACCTCCACATCGCCTGAGCCATCGTCGATGCGGACCTGGCTGCTTGCCGGCAACGTGCCGGTGAGGGCCAGGTACGCGTAGCTTTTTCCGAAGCTCCAGTTGCGGGTTCCCTGGCGCCTGAGCGTGACGGTCAGGACATCGCCGCGCTTGCTCTGGCTGATGGTCAGGTTGGCCAGGTCAGTTTCCTTGGCGGCGCAGGCGCGACCGGTGAGCTGGCCGGCGCTGTCGCTGCTGCCGGTGAGGCGCAGGTCATGTTCGTTGGTTTCGAACACCACACTGCGGACACCGGCCAAGTCCAGGGTGAGGTTGCGCGGCGCACTGAACTCGCAGTGCGCCTCCTTCGCCAAGCCCAGGACGGGCAGGGTGAGCGCGGTGATGGCCATCAAAGGTAGGCAGATCGAACGCATCGGGTGATCCTCAGTCGGTTGAGCGCACAGCGTTGGAGGGGACGGCACGGAGCAGGTCAGGCTTCATCGCGCCAACGACGGGCATAGATGGCCAGGGCGATGAAGGCCACCCCGACGGCCGCACCGATCCACAGGTCCAGGCTGGCGTAGATCGTCGGATCGATCAGGTTGTGCAGCACCATCTGCAGGCTGTCTGCCGAGTTCTTGGAGGCGTTGAGCGCGGTCTCGGCGGTTTCGTTGTATGCAAGCCGCGAGAGCACCCACATGCCAGGGACCACGCTCAGCAGGCCGCGATAGAACACGACGTACCAGATGGAGCCGAGCGGCAGGTGGATGCCCGGCAGGGCGCCCATGACGCTGACGATCACGCAGGCCAGCAGCGGCAGTAGCACGGCCCACAGGAACGGCTTGCTGCGGGCCATGGCCGAGCACAGCATCAGCCAGCCGACTGCAGGCAGCGACCACAGCATGCCGATCGGCAGGGTGGCCAGCATGGCGCCCAGGATGCGGAAGGGGTGCGAGCCGGTAAACACATCGGACGCGCCCTCCACGCCGGTGGCCATGACCGTCACGGCGCTCACGACCCACAGCGCCAGCCCGATCAGCATGCCGATGAAGACCGAGATCAGGGGGGCGAGCAGCAGGGCCCAGGCTGCCTTGGACAGCACGGTGAACGTGTCGGAGATCGGCAACGACTTCCAGAACAACGCACTGCGGTCGCGCCGGTCGTCGTACAGGCTGCCAAGCGCATAAAAGAACACGACAAAGGCCACGACGGTACCAGTGATGGCGCTCCCCATGAGCAGCGTGATGTCGCCGACGCCCGAAAAAGCGATATCGGCATCCTCACCACGACCCACGTTCAGATCCGAAGAATTCAGCGTCACCACGCTGACGATGGCCATCAGGATGGACAACACCACCACGATGCCGCCGGTGATGAGCTGGGCCCAGACGAAGCCGCCCCGGTTTTCCCAGTATTCGCGCTTGAGCAGCCACAGGAAGGTATTGGCCGGTGAGCCGGCCTTGGTCGCGACGGCGTTCATGCGTAGGTTCCTTTCATGATGGCCACGAACAGATCGGCCAGGCCGGGGTTACGGGTTTCTCCGAAGCTGGCCAGCTGGCTCCTCGGCACTCCATCGAACAGCAGGACGGTCTTACCGAAGGGCAGCGCGCGCTCGTCGATGGGTTTCAGGGCACGGGCCGCAGGCAGGTGTTCAGCCGAGACCAGGACTTCGGTATAGCGCTCGGCCACCTGGTCCATCTCGGCGGTCAGCACGATCTTGCCGTCGCGGATGAACATCACGTCGGTGAGGATGTGTTCGATTTCCTCCACCTGATGGGTGGTGACGATGATGGTCTTCTGCTCATCGAAATAGTCTTCCAGCAGGCGCTGGTAAAACTCCTTGCGATACAAGATGTCCAGACCCAGCGTGGGTTCGTCCAGCACCAGGATGCGCGCATCGATGGCCATCACCAGCGCCAGGTGCAGCTGCACGATCATGCCCTTGGACATCTCGCGCACCCGCAGCTTCGGGTTGAGCTGGGTGTTGGCCAGGAAGCGCTCGCACTTGGCGCGGTCGAAGCGCGGATGCACGCCGGCCACGAAGTCGATGGCCTCCTTGACCCGGATCCAGCGCGGCAGCACCGCGACGTCGGCGATGAAGCAGACCTCGCGCATCAGCGCGTCGCGCTGCGTGCGTGGATCCATGCCCAGCACCTTCATCTCGCCATCGAAGGACGTCAGGCCGAGCAGCGCCTTCAAGGCGGTGGTCTTGCCGGCACCGTTGGGGCCGATCAGGCCGACGATGCGGCCGGGCTGGATTTCAAAGGCGGCGTCGTTGAGCGCGACTTTGTTCTTGTAGACCTTGCGCAGGCCCTGGGCGGTCACCACCGCAGTCATTTCTTATCTCCCAGTGAATCGAGCAGGTCCTGGGTCGACAGCCCCAGGCGCTGGATGCGTTCGGCCACGACGGGCCATTCATCGGTTAGGAAACGCTCGCGTTCGTTGCCCAGCAGCTTCTTGGCTGCCTCTTCGGTGACGAACATGCCCAGGCCGCGGCGCTTTTCCACCAGGCCTTCATCAGCCAGTTCCTGGTAGGCGCGCGAGACGGTGATGGGGTTGAGCTGGTACTCGGACGCCACATGGCGCACCGAATCAAGGGCATCGCCGGGCTTGAGAACGCCGTCGAGCATCATGGCAATCACCTTTTCCTTGAGCTGTCGGTAGATGGGAGCGCCGTCACTCCACTGCACGGAAGTCATCATGATCAGCTCCGTGAGCGCAGCATCTGGGCGAAGGAGAAATAAGGCATGGAGAGGGATCCTCGCTTGCGTGAGTGGGCGCGTGCGGGGTCGACCAGATCCTCGGCCTTTTCCAGAATCTCCGCCTCGGTGGCACGCACCGGGAGGGAGCCGGTCTCACTGCCGTTTTCAGGTTTTCCCTGGGCCAGCAGCCCCAGTGTGAGCAGCGTGGCGGCGGCCAGGGCCACCGTGGTGCTGTTCAGCGTGGTGTTTTCCATGAGGCACTCCCGCGTTGGGTAAGTGGTGTTGTATTGAACTATAACACCAAAGCGCGGGCCGTCAATGCTTTTGTAGTGGTCATCTACAAGTCGTGCCGGGCATACTCGACCTCCCTCAATCGAACGGCACTCCGTCGATGCGCAAGTCATTGAAAGTACTGGCCTTCACCCTTCTGGTTGGTTTGGCTGGAAGTGCCCTGGCAGAAGAACTGCTGGACCATGCGTTCCGCCCGCTTGCCGGCAAGGGCGAGGTCAATCTGAAGCAGAAGTACGGCGGCGAGGTGCTGTTGGTAGTCAATACGGCCAGCAAGTGCGGCTATACCCCGCAGTACGAGGGGCTTGAAGCACTGAACAAGAAGTACGTGGCCAAGGGCTTCAATGTGCTGGGCTTTCCTTCCAACGATTTCAAAGGGCAGGAGCCGGGCGACGAGGGTCAGATCCAGGAATTCTGCACGCTGACCTACGGTGTGAAGTTTCCGATGTTCCAGAAGGTCAGCGTGGTCGGCGATGCGGCCACACCGCTGTACAAGCAGTTGACCAGTGCGACCGGCGTCGCGCCGGGCTGGAATTTCCACAAGTACTTGATCGGTCGCGATGGAAAGGTCATTGCGCAGTACCCCAGCAAGATCAAGCCGGATGATCCGACGCTGGTCGCGGCCATCGAAAAAGCACTCGCACAGCCCAAGCCACGTTGAGTGGATGTGCGTGCGACAATGATCGGGTGCGCCGCCGTCGCGGCGCTTGTTCAATGACAGGAAATCGCATGATGGGGTCTCTGGGTAAGTGGGCCGCGGGAGCGGCAGTGGCAGTCTCGTTGGTGGGAGGAAGTGCGTTGGCGCAGGAAAAGACATCGTTGACCACCGAGAAGGACAAGGTCAGCTACGCAATCGGTCTGGATGTGGGCCGTTCGTTCGAGCCGGTAGCCCCGTTTCTCGATGTCACAGCGTTCAAGCGCGGCGTGCAGACCATCTTCAAGGGCGGCCAGCCCACGCAGAGCGAGGAGCAGGCGCAGGCCGCCGACGCCGCGCTGCGCCAGAACATCGCCGCATCGCAGGGCAAGCCGCAGCCAGGCATGCCGCCGGGCATGCAGCCGCCGGCCGTGAACAAGGAGCAGGTTGGCCTGATGCTGGGTGAGCGTGCGGTGGGTCCGTCGCTGGCGCCGCTGAAGGACGAGGTGGATCTGGACGTGTTGATCCAGGCCATGCAGACGCGTTTCAACAAGGGCACGCTGCTCCTGGATGACAGCCAGGCGCAGGCCACGATGCAGGCCTTCATCGCCTCGCGTCAGCAGCGCGTGACCGAGAAGAATCGCACCGAGGGCGCGGCGTTCCTGTCCAAGAACAAGACCGAAAAGGGCGTCATCACGACCCCGTCGGGCCTGCAGTACACGGTGCTGCGCCAGGGCAGTGGCGAACGTCCGACCGCCAGCAGCCGCGTGCGTGTGAACTACGAAGGCAAGCTGCTGGACGGCACGGTGTTCGACAGTTCGTATCAGCGTGGCCAGCCGGCCGAGTTCCCGCTGAACGGCGTGATCGCCGGCTGGACCGAAGGTCTGGCACTGATGCCCGTCGGGTCCAAGTTTCGTTTCTGGATCCCCTCGCAGTTGGGCTACGGTTCGGAAGGCACGCAGGGTGGCCCGATCGGCCCAGATGCGACGCTGACCTTCGATGTCGAGCTAATGGGCATCGTGCAGTAATGCAACAGGTCTCCGTGCGGCTGTCGCCGCATCGGGTCATGAAGTGCAGGATCGAGGGTTGTCCTTGTCTATGTTAACGCAGTGACGTCGCCATCGCGGCGTGCCTGCATGGCGGGGCCGGTCGCACGACCGGCCTCGTTTGATTTTTCCCCGTGCGAGGGCCATGGCCATCGCGCCCAACGGCAGCGGATGAGGCCGCACCGTGCATGGCATCTGATCTGTTTGGTCTGACGACCCCGCTCCCGGACGAGCCCCTTGAACAACGCCTGGTGGAGCTGGAAACACGCCTGGCGTTCCAGGAGCATGCCTTGAGCGAGCTGAGCGATGCGCTGGCCGAGTCGCGCGCCGAGAGCCGCCGCAATGCCAATCTGCTGCAACACCTGCTGGAAGATCTGCGCAAGGTGCGCACCAGCATTGATTCCGACCCGGCGGACGAACCCCCGCCACCGCACTATTGATCGAGCGTCATGACTGACTCACTCCGCGACCAGTTGCTGGGCCTGGGCTTCAAGGCACCGGCCAAACCCGAACGAAAGCCCGAGCACAAGCCGCGCCCCGGCAGGCCTCATGCGGGCAAGCCACACGGCGCGCAACAGCGCCACGGCAAACCTGGCACCGGGGCGCCGCAGCCGCGCGCTGGCGCACCGGGCGGTGGCAAGCCCGCTCCGCAAGGCCCGCACAAGCCGCGTCCGCCGCGCTCGCGCGAAGACATCGACCTCGCCAAGGCCTATGCCATCCGCGCCCAGCGCGAGAAGGACGAGCGCATCGAGGCCGAGCGCGTCAAGCAGGAAGAGGCGCGTGTGCGACGTGAGGCGCGCGCCAAGCTCGACGAACTGCTGAAGGACAAGGGCCTGAATGACCCGGCGGCAGACATTGCCCGGCACTTTCCCTACGGCGGCAAGATCAAGCGTATCCATGTCACGGCCGAACAGCTCAAGGGACTCAATGCAGGCGCGCTGGGCGTGGTGCAGCAGAATGGTCGCTATGTGCTGGTGACCGCAGCGTTGTTGGCCGAGGCCGAGGCGGTGTTCGCGCCTTGCGTGGCATTGAAGGTCGACCCCAATGCACCGGCAGAAGACGATCCGTACGCCGATCCGCAGTATCAGGTGCCGGACGATCTGGTCTGGTAGCGCCTGCCGTCTGCTGGGGTGGACCTCAGTGCACAGCGAATCCACCGCTGCCGACCGGCATGACTGCCCCGTTGCCAGAGCGCCTGAACCCGGTCGGTGAGTCGTTGCGGGGCGCAACGGTCCCTGCAACCCGCGACCGACCTGGCGAGCTCGGCGAGGTGTCGTAGGCGCAGGAGGCCTTGCCGTGGAACGTGGCC
>JBEVNH010000043.1:0-12529 GCA_040508175.1 Pseudoxanthomonas sp. | reverse complement strand
GGCGGCTCGACCAGCACCTGGTCCGAGTTCGACCGCTACCGGCAGGCCGGTGCCGCCGCACGCGCGATGTTGCTGCAGGCGGCAAGCAAGCGCCTGGGCGTGCCGGTTGCCCAGTTGAAGACCGAATCCGGTGCGGTGGTTGCCGGGACGGAGCGCATTCGCTATGGCGCGCTCGCCGACGATGCCGGCAAGCTCGCAGCGCCTGACATGGCGTCCCTCCCGCTCAAGGGCACGGGTGACTGGAAGATCATCGGCAAGACCACCAAGCGCCTCGATTCGCCGGAAAAGATCACAGGCCGTGCGGTGTTCGGCATGGACGTGCAGTTCGACGGACTGAAGACAGCAGTGGTGGCACGCGCACCGGTGTTCGGGGGCAGCGTGAAGTCATTCGATGATGCCGCGGCCAAGGCCGTGCCCGGCGTGCGCCAGGTCGTGCAGGTGCCGAGTGGTGTTGCCGTGGTCGCCGATCATTACTGGGCGGCCAAGCTCGGCCGTGATGCCTTGAAGATCGAGTGGGATCTCGGCCTGCGCGCGGGCCTGGACAGCGCGGCCCTGCGCGTTGAGTTCGCCACCCGGGCCGGCACGCCAGGTCCAGTTGCCGCCACCGTGGGCGATGTGGATGCCGCGCTCGCGAAAGCGGCCAAGAAGGTCGAAGTCGAATATGCAGCGCCTTACCTGGCCCACGCGGCGATGGAGCCGCTGAACTGCACGGTGAAGATCTCCGACGGTGCCTGCGAGATCTGGTGCGGCACCCAGTTTCCCACGCTGGATCGTGGCAACGCCGCCAAGATCCTCGGCCTTGCCCCCGAGCAGGTGTCGATCCACACCCCGTTTCTCGGCGGTGGCTTCGGTCGTCGCGCCACGCCGCATTCGGACGTGGTAATCGAGGCGGTGCAGGTCGCGAAAGCGGCAGGCGTGCCGGTGAAGACTGTCTGGACGCGCGAGGACGACACGCGCGGTGGCTTCTATCGTACGGCCGTGGTGCAGAAGGCGTCGGTCGGTCTGGATGCCAGCGGCATGCCGATCGCCTGGAAGCAGGTGATCGTGGGCCAGTCGATCATGACCGGCACCCTGATGGAGGCAATGATGGTGAAGAACGGCGTCGATACGACCTCGGTCGAAGGCGTCGCCGATTCTCCCTACGTGGTGGGCACAGCCGCCCATCGCGTCGACCTGCATTCGCCCGACACCGGCATCCCGGTGCTGTGGTGGCGCTCGGTCGGCCACAGCTACAACGGCTTCGTCATGGAAAGCCTGGTCGATGAGCTTGCGCACGCGGCACAGCAGGATCCGCTCGCCTATCGGCGCACGCTGCTGAAAGACCATCCGCGTCATCTGGCCGCGTTGAACCTGGCCGCCGAGAAGTTCGGCTGGGGCAGCGCGCCCGCTGCCGGCCGCGGTCACGGTATCGCCGTGCACGAATCGTTCGGCAGCTTCGTCGCGCAGGCGGTG
This sequence comes from Pseudoxanthomonas sp., assembly GCA_040508175.1. Lineage (GTDB taxonomy): Bacteria > Pseudomonadota > Gammaproteobacteria > Xanthomonadales > Xanthomonadaceae > Pseudoxanthomonas_A. The sequence continues at coordinate 11,077 of JBEVNH010000043.1, read as the reverse complement.
GAGGTGTCGATCGAGGCCGGCGCGATCCGCGTGCACCGCGTGGTCTGCGCGATCGACTGCGGCCCGGCGGTGAATCCTGGCGCGATCGCCGCGCAGATGGAATCGGGCATCGCTTTCGGACTTGGCGCCGCACTGCACGGAGCGATCACCTTCGCCGACGGCCAGGTGGTGCAGTCCAACTACCACGACTATGGCGTACTGCGGATCCACGAGATGCCGGTGGTGGATGTGCACATCGTGCCCAGCACCGACAAGATGGGCGGCGTCGGCGAACCTGGCACGCCGCCGATCGCACCTGCGGTCGCCAATGCGCTGTTCGCGCTCACCGGCCAGCGACTGCGCGAACTGCCGCTTCGGCTCGCAGCCTCCAAGTCCGCCGATGCGCCCAAGGCCTGAGGAGAAAACCATGAAGATGTTCTCCCGCCGCGCGCTCGGCATGCTCTTGATCGCGCTTTCCGGTTGCACACCGAAGGTCAGCGAAGAGCAGCAGGCCAAGGCGCTGGCCGCATTTCCGGTGATCGAGCAGGTGTTCCAGCATCCGCGCTGCAGCAACTGTCATATCCCCGGCGACAGCCCGCTGCAGTTCGACGCACAGACGCCACATGCGCAGAACGTCGTGCGCGGCCCCAAGGGCGAAGGTGCGCCGGGGATGACCTGCAGCACTTGCCATGGCGAGGCGAACTCGCCAGCCAGCTATGGCCCGCACGCACCGCCCGGCGCACCCCACTGGAAGCTGCCCCCGCCGGATCAGAAGATGGCATGGATCGGCGTGCCGGCCGCGGAGCTGTGCGCGATGATCAAGGACACCAAGCGCAACGGGAACCGCGACCTGGAAGCCATGCACAAGCACGTGGCCGAGGACGCGCTGGTGCTCTGGGGCTGGAACCCCGGCGGCACACGCCAACCGGTGCCCGTGCCGCATGACCAACTCGTTGCGGCTTTCCGCACCTGGATCGACGGCGGCGCGCCTTGCCCGGGCGATGCGGGCTGATCAAAAGCAGGGCGCTGTTGCGCTGACGGCTGATCCATCCGCCTCGCAGCGGCGAGCCCGGATGCGGGGAGGCCTGGGCAAGGGAGACCGGCAGGCCTCGCCCTCCCGCATCGCGCGGATGCTGCGAATCTGGCGGCATCTTGCGCTGGGTGATTGCCGCATGGTCGCTCGGCATCGGGCTTAACACCGTGGGGCTATGCTGGGTCGCAGCCGGTGCGTCCGGAAACCGCCACGCGTTCCCGTAGACATCCTTCCCCTGTAGAAAGGAGAGCTCGCATGGATCCCGCAAACACGGCCCTGATTCTGATCGAATACCAGAACGACTTCGTCACCGAAGGCGGCGTCCAGCATGCCGCGGTCAGGGGCGTCATGCAGTCCACTGACATGCTGGCCCACAGCGTCGCCCTGCTGGAAGGTGCCCGCAAGGCCGGCATGACCGTGCTGCACGTGCCGATCTCCTTCGCCGAGGGTTATCCGGAAATCGCAACACAGGCTTACGGCATCCTCGCCGGGGTGAAGTCGGCCGGCGCGTTCAAGGCGGGCAGCTGGGGCGCACAGATCGCCGAATCCATGCAGCCGCTGGATGGAGAGATCGTGGTGGAAGGCAAGCGCGGGCTGGACTGCTTCGCCAGCACCAATCTGGATTTCATCCTGCGCCAGCGCGGCATCACCCAGGTCGGCATCGCCGGCTTCCTCACCAACTGTTGCGTCGAATCCACCATGCGCTCGGCCTATGAGCGCGGCTACCAGGTGGTGACGCTGACCGATTGCTGCGCCACCGTGGACAAGGAAGCGCAGCGCGTGGCGATCGAGCAGGACTTCCCGATGTTCTCGGTGACCATGACCCAGTCCGCGTTTCTTGAGGCGTTGGCTGCGTAGCACGCCGCGGTGGCGGGCAATAATATGGGCGCTGCCGCTTGGCGTCTCCCGTGTTGCGTGCACTCCAGTCCGTGGATGCAGGGGTTGCTCGACGGCGCGCGGGTATGGCCCGCGCGATTTCCAGAAACACCTGTGCCTGATCGAAGCCCATCGCCTGATGCGTACCCAAGATGCTTCTGACGGCACAGCCTCCGTTGCCGTTGGCTACCAGCGCGTCCCACAGTTCACCCGAGAGTACGGCCGCCTGTTCGGCCTGCCGCCCCAGCGCGATACGGTGCAGGCGCGAAGCGCGACCTAGTGCCCCCGCCATTCGCCGCGGGAAGTGAACCTGGCCACGTTTCCTCAGGCCCCGTTACCCTTCAGTTCACTTGATCTTTCAGGAGAGCAAGAAACCTGTAGATCGCAGTGTGGCCAAGCACTTTTCGTTGACGAAGCTTCTTGTCACTTGGTGAGATGATTTCTTGTAGAGCTTGAACAAGGACATCTGAAGCTCACTGTCGTGCAAGCCGAGCCTGGTGCCTACGTGTACGCGTAAAAGGAGGCCTCTGGGTGTGGCTATAGATTCTGCGCATGCGCCGCCGTCAGACAGTCTTTCGGTCGTCGACCAAGAAACGCGTCGATCGAGAATAGTTGCGAATAGCGAAACGCCTCTTGGAATTCGATGAAGCTCTTTAGCTTCTGACTCGCGCCCCGAGCAATGATCTCTAAGTTCTCGGCCAGTTTCGGCTCCAATGAGAGGATTTGTTGCCTCAACTCCGCGCCGGACGGATACCCGTAATTCATGCTTGCGCCTGCGCCGAGCACGAGCACTTTGTAGGTGCCTGGTTCCATCTAACCCCTCCCCTGATTTGTGGCTGAGTATAGGGGCGCTGCCAGCGAGGCAGTCACGTAGGGTGGATGGCGTTCTTCTCATCCACCATCGCCATCCGAAGGCTTTCATTCCACCACCGCCTTGCCACGTCGGACCCTTTACTCGCCGTAACCGCGATCAACCCGCTCGGGTGCTACGCACCACCCGGGCGGGTAGATACCCATCGCCACTGCACGATGGAAGCTTGAATAGGGCCAGTCCTCCAGCCGGTCGACATAGCAATGCTTCAGCGGGTTAATGTGGATGTAATCGAAGTGGTGCTGATAATCCTTTTCATCGCGAATCACGTGCTCCCAATAGCGGCGTTGCCAAATGCCGCGCTCGCCGCGGCGTAGCTGGTTGGCCGTACGCGTTTCGGTCATGGGCAAGCGCTTGGAGAAAGCGAACTTGATCACCTTCCAGCGCACGGCAAAGTCGGCATCACCGGCAGGGAGCGTCCACAGGCAGTGCATGTGGTCTGGAAGCACCACCCAAGCATCGATATGAAAAGGGTGGCGAGCCCGCGTTGCCCACACCGTTTCGCGCAGCAAGGCGATTTCACGCGTCAGCAAGTCGCTGCGGCGATCACGCAGGTTGACGGTAAAGAAGTAGGTGGCGCCAGGAACGCGGGCGCGGCGATAGTTGGGCATGCGGCTCATCCTTGAGCGGGGTCTCGCTTGAAGCTCGGTGGACAAGCTTCGCGTTGTCCATCCTACGCGCAAGGAGGGCCAGGGTCAGCGTGCACCTTCCAGCTTAGGAAGGTAGGAAAACCACTCAAACCGCGCGCTCCAATCTCGTAGGGTGGATGACGCTCCTCCCATCCACCGTTGCAAAAAAAAGAAGGTGTCGGAGAGAACCGAGGTCATGGCGCACTTCCCCTGCTCAGAAAAAGCGCAGCCCGGCCTACTCATCCAATCACCCTTTTAAACGGCGGCAACGCATCGATGATCCGCTTGCCATAGCGGCGGGTCAGCAGGCGTGAGTCGAGGATGATCACGCGGCCGGTGTCGCTCGAGGTGCGGATCAGGCGGCCGGCGAACTGGGTGAGGGTACGCAGGGCGTGCGGGATGGCGATGAGGTTGAAGGCGTTGTGGCCGCGGCTTTCCAGCCATTCGCTCAGTGTCGCGGTCTGCGGGTCGGTGGGTACGGCGAAGGGCACCTGGGTGATGACCACGGTGGTGCAGGCTTCGCCGGGCAGGTCCAGGCCTTCGCCGAAGGAGTTGAGGCCGAACAGCACCGAGCCTTCTCCCGCCGCCACGCGCCGCAGGTGTTCGCCGATGATCTGCGACTTGTTGCCTTCGCCCTGCACCAGCACGCGGTTGCGCTGGGCAATGGGCATCAAGTCGGCGACCTTCTCCATCTTCCAGCGCGAGGTGAACAACACCATCGAGCCCTTGCCCCAGTCCAGTTCGCTGACCAGGTAACGCGCGACTTCGCGCGGGTGCTGCTCGCGGTCGTCGGGGGCGACGGGAAACTTGGGGATCACCAGCTGGGCCTGGTTGGCCAGGTCGAAAGGCGAGGTGAGCGACACCATCTCGGCGTGGTCGGGCATGCCGGTGTCGATGGCCAGCGCCTGGAAATCGTTGCCGCCGGTGAGCGTGGCCGAGGTCATCACCACCGAGTCCACTTCCCTCCATAGCAGGCTGCGCAGCACCTGCGCGGCGGACACCGGGGAGCAATGGCAGACCAGGTCGCCATCGCTGGCCAGGGTCATCCAGCGCGCCATCGGCGGGGCGCCTTCGGCATCCTCGCGGCGCCAGCCGTTCCACAGCGCGTGCTGCTGTTCGGCCAGTTCCAGCGCCAAGCCGAGGTTGCGCTGCACGCGCTCGCGGGTGGCGTCGTCCTGCTTGGACTTGGCCACCAGTCCATGCGCGGCGGTGACCCAGTTGAGCAGCGCGCGGGTGGCCTCAGCCAGCGCTTCGACCGGCGCCATCCAGTCCGCGGGCAGCCGGCCGTTGGGCGCGCGCCACTGTGGCTCGCGCTCGGACATGTCCGGCGTCCAGGCCTGCGCCAGCGCGGCGTGGAAGGCCTTGAGCTGTTTGCTGACATCGACCGCCAGCTCGATGGCGTCGTTGGCGTAGTGCTGGCCGATGGTGTCCTTGTCGATCACGCGATAGCTGGCGGCGATCAGCGTCTGCAGGCGGCTGGTGCGCTTGGCCATGTCGTCCAGGCCGATGCGTGCAGCCCCTTGGTCGATGGCGACGTCGGCAATGTGGTGGCCTTCGTCCAGGACCAGCAACATTTCGCTTGGGGCGGCGATCAGCGGCTGGCCGTTCTCGATATCGCCCAGCGCCAGGGTGGACAGCAGCAGCGCGTGGTTGGTCACCACGATCTGCGCCTCGCGCACGTCGTTGCGCGCGCGCAGCACCGGGCAGTTGGCGGCATGCGCGCAGCGGCGGCCGGCGCAACCGGCGGCATTGGTGGTGATGCGCATCCGCAGGGCGGGCGTGACCTGCTCGGGCGAGGCATCCAGATCGCCGTTCCACTGGCGCTCGGTGAACAGCTTGGCCAAGCGCGCGGCCAACGCCGTGTCGGTGCTGCTCAGCGGACGGTCGTAGAGCACCTCGGCCTCGGCGAACAGCGCGTCCTGTGCGGGCGCGGTGCCTTGCAGTTCCTCGGCATTGCGCGTGCACAGGTAGCGCGTGCGGCCCTTGGCCAGCGCGACCGTCGCCGACAGTCCGGTGGCCTTGAGGAAGGCGGGGATGTCGCGCTCCACCAACTGTGCCTGCAGTGCCACGGTGCCGGTGCTGATGACCAGCTTCTTCTTGGCCGCCAGGGCAATCGGCACGCCGGCGGTGAGATAGCCCAGTGACTTGCCCACGCCGGTCGGCGCTTCGATCACGCCCACGCCGCCGCTGGTGGCCAGTGCGCGCGAGGCCACGCCGATCATCTGGCTCTGCGAGCGACGGGTGGTGAACCCGGGCGTGTTGGCCTGCAGCGTGGTGTAGGCGGTGCGGATGGCCGCTTTCAGGTCTTCGCCCAGCACGCGCACGGGCGCGTCCTTGGCGGGCTTGTCCAAGGTGGAGGGTGTGGCAGGTGCGGCTTCACTCATCCGGCCATTTTCTCATGCCCGGTCGCAGCCGCTGCGCCGGGCACCCCAATGGATCAGCCCAGCGGGGGCTGGACGGGCGGCGGCAGGGCGGTCCAGGCCTTGCGCAGCGCGAAGAACAGCACGCCCAGCGCGAACGCGTTGATCACCGACAGCAGCACGTGCACTAGGCCGATCACCGAGGCAACCCGGCTTATCTCGGTCGCGCCGGTATACGACAGCATCAGGTAGGCCGGTACCAGGCTCAGCAAGGTGGACACGCCCAGGCAGACGAACATTACTCCCACCGCGCCCAGTGCGCTGCCACGCGCGGGGGCGCCCGGCCGGGTCTTGAGGATCAAGACCAGGCCGACCAGCAAGGCGATGCCTTCGGGGATCCGGTATCCCAGCTGCGTGAGCGCCTGGAGGAGAAACGTCGAGTCGGACATGCGGTTCCTGCTCCCTGGAAGGTGGAGGCGATGATATCGGCTTGTCCCGAGATTGCCCCTTCATGGCGGGGTTGCGCAAACGACGAAGGGCGTGGAAATCCACGCCCTTCGTGCATCAGCCAATGCGGCGTTGCGCCATCAGAAGCGGTAGTTCACCCACGCCGCCATGAAGGTCGAATCGCCATAGCCGGCCTCTTTCATCATGTCGCCGGCGGTGAACTGCTCGGCGCGCCACACGAACGACAGGTGGTCGTCGTAGGCGTAGGTGACGTTGATGCGCGCCAGGTTGCCGATGTACTTGCCATCGGGCAGCTGGGTGCGCGCATAGGCGGCGCCCTGCCCGTTGTAGACCGCGTCGTTCTCGCTGTAGCGCCACAGCGCTTCCCACTCGGTGGTGACGTTCAACTTCGGCAGCGGCTGGAAGACGAACTGCGGGGCCGCGTTGATCAGGTTGGTGGCGCCGAAGAACGAGGACCAGTCGAAGTACAGCACGTTGCTGTGCAGGAACGAGGCGCCCTTGATCGTGCCGCCGTTGAACGCGCCGCCGCCGCCCGAGGCGACATCGGCATGGAAGCCAAGCGAGGGCTTCCAGCCTTCCTTGCTCAGCGACCAGCGGTTGGAGGTGCCGCCGGACCAGGCCCGCACCTTGCGGTCGCCATAGCTGCCGCGCTGGCTGGACACGTAGCTCTCGGTGGTCAGGTTGCCGTAGGTGCCATAGAAGCGCACGCCCCAGAAATCACGCTCGTCGCGCGCGGTGGTGCGGCCCCAGCGCTGCTCGTCCACGCGCGAGGAGTACCAGAACGGATCCAGGTACAGCTTGCCCACCGGCAGCTTGAAGCCGGCGGTGACGCCACGGAACCGGCGCCCGTAGTCGATCTTGTCATCGCCCAGGCCGCCGGGGCCGTCCACTGGCCAACGGAACTCGTAGACGTCCAGGCGCTTGTCATCGCCGATCAGCCAGCCGCGGAAGCCGTTCATGGGCCGGAACAGGTTGGTGTTGTCGCGCGCGGCCTGCAGCTGGGTCGGGCCGTCGATGAACAGCTGGCGGCCGGCACGGAAGCCGGCTTCCACGCCGTTGATGTCGCCGGTGATGTCGAAGAAGCCCTGCTGCAGGTAGGCCTCGTTGTGTTGCGAGGCGGGGTTGCCCTCGTTGACGCCGTCGATCTGGCCATGCGCCAGTTCGGCATAGACCCGGAAGTGTTCGCCCACGTGCAGGTCGGCGCCGCCGAAAACGCGGCGCAGCCACTGGATCTGGGTATCCGCGGTGGGCACCATGCCCGGGTGGGTGAAGGTGTTGTTGCGGAAGCGCAGCTCGCCGCTGAGGCTCAGGTAGACCGAGCCATCGTCGTTGAGCGGGATGTACTTGATCGGATCGTAGAAATCCTTGCGCTTGGACCGATCGCGCAGATAGGTGAAATCGTCCATCCAGCGCGCCTGCCAGGTCTTGCCCTGCTTCGGACCCCAACCCTGCGCCTCGATCGGATAGCCGGTGCTGGCGGCGGGCTTGGGCGCGGCCGTGGTGGCGGGCGCGGCGCTGGCCGGCGAGGGCGGGGCATCGGCCTGGGCCGGCGTGATGCGCTGGGGATCGCCAGCCTGGGTCTGCTGCGCGCCCTGGCCCTGCTGGGCCATCGCGAACGCGGGCGTCAGCAGCAGTGCCGACAGCAGCAGCGTACGGCGCGCGCGCGGCAATGGCAGGGACAAACGCGACAAACGTGGGGTGCTCATGGAGAGGGGTTTCCAGGTGGATCCAAAGTGGGCGAGCTTGGTAGCGGCGCCCAGCGCGGTCCATACACCCTTCTAGCTATCGCCCCCCAAGACAAAAAGGCGTTTGTGCGCGCGATAAGTCGTTTAAATACAAGAGCTTAATAATAATTTCAAGGCTGTAATCCGTCAGCTAGCTGTCAATTTTGTAATTCAGGAGTCAGCCTGCGTCGACGTGTTCAGCCCTTTCCCGCGCGTAGTTCGGCATAGATCGGGTCGGTGTCCGGCCGATGGCCGTTCCATAGCGTGAAGCTTTCGGCGGCCTGTTCCACCAGCATGCCCAGGCCATCCACCTGCACCCGGCAGCCGCCGGCACGCGCCCAGGCCAGGAAGGCGATCGCCGCCTCGCCGTAATTCAGGTCCACCGCGGTGGTCAGGTCGTTGGTCAACGAGAACGGCAGGTCCAGCAGCGTGCCTTCGTGCGGCCGGCCGGCCGAGGTGGCGTTGATGATCAGTTCGAAGTCGCCCAACGTGGGGATGTCGTCCCAGTAGCGGGTATGTGCCCGTGCCGGTTCGCCCAGGGCATCGGCCAGCGCGTCGGCACGGGCCGGGCTGCGGTTGACGATGACCAGCTCGGCCACGCCGGCCTCCAGGAGTGCAGGGGCCACGCCACGCGCGGCCCCGCCGGCGCCGAGCAGCAGCGTGCGGCGTCCGCGCAGGTCCAGCGCATGGCGCGAGGTCAGGTCGCGCACCAAGCCGACGCCATCAGTGTTATCGCCGTGCCACTGGCCATCGGACCAGGCCAGCGTGTTGACCGCACCGGCAATGCGCGCGCGCTCGGTCAGTGTGCTGCAGGCGGCAAAGGCCAGTTCCTTCAGCGGCAAGGTGACATTGGCGCCGCGACCGCCATCGGCGGCGAACTGCTGCAGCACTGCATGGAAGTCTTCCGGTGCCGCGTCGATCTTGCGGTAGTCCAGTGCGATGCCGCTGGCCCGCGCGAAGGCGCCATGGATGCGCGGCGACAGCGAGTGCGACACTGGATGACCGAAGACAGCGTAGTAGGCATGGGACATGGCAGAAGACCGACAGCGAAAGGAAGCCAGGCCCGGCCGTTGGCAACGCGCCTGGGGCTGGGCGGCCTGCAGTCTACTCGTGGCCCCTGTCTACGCGCAGTTGGCGGCCTTCGGGATCGAGGGCATGCATGTGGTGTCTACGTCGGCCAGCGAGACCGGCGCCAGCCTCAGTGTCGATGGCCAGCGCATCGTCTGGGCGCGACAGGACGCGGAAGGCATCTCCGCGCTGTGGCAGGCGCGCCTGCAGGACAAGCGCTGGGTCGATGCTGCGTCCTTGGGGCTGGGCGGCCTGCGCGATGCGGCCGCACCAGCGTTCAGTGCCGATGGTCGCTGGCTGTATTTCTCTGCACCGGCGCGTGCAAAAGGCGCACGCACGCTGTGGCGTGCCGCGGTCGGTCCCGGGGGCGAACTGTCGGCACCGCAGTCGCTGGCCCAGCAGATCGCAGGCACCGACAGCCGTGCCGACGCGCCGATGCCCAGCGCGGATGGCCGGCGGTTGATGTTCTCCAGCGATCGCCAAGGCGGGGCTGGTGGCATGGACCTCTGGCAGGTGACGGTGCAGGGCGATGGCTTCGGCACCGTTACGCCCGTGCCAGGCGTCAATTCGCCGGCCGATGAGCTGGATGGCGCGTGGCTGCAGGAGGGTCGAGGCGTGCTGCTGACACGTGCCGATGCACAGGGCAGCCGGCTGTGGATCGCGCCCTGCATGCAGGGGCGTTACAAAGTCGAGGCGCCATGGGCGTCGCCTCTCAACACCGCGGGCGGCAGCACGCGCCGTGCCTTGCCCGATACCAGCAAGCCCGGCGAGATGGTGGTCAGCGGCAGCGCCCGCGCGCCGAAGGCCGGCCTGCAGGATCTGTATCGCACGCTGACGCCGCGCGTGCAGGGCGAGACGGACTGCGCGGGATGAAGCCTGTCGCGGTCAGCCCTGCGTGCGCAGTACGGCGCGCTCGTAGACGTGCTGGGTCTTGGCGCGGGTGAAGCCCAGCCCTTGGTAGAAGCCGTGGGCTTCCGGGCGGACGATGTTGGAGCGCAGGAACAAGGTGTTTACGCCACGTGCGGCCGCCCAGGCGGCGGCATGGTCGATCAGCTGGCGCCCAAGGCCCCTGCGACGTGCCCGCGCATCGACCACCATCGCCATGACCTCCGCGCGCGGGTCGTGTTCCAGCACCACGCGGTATTCGGCGGCCACCAGGCCAGCAAGGGCCTGCGGATCTTCCGGCAGGGTCGCCACGAACAGTCCACAGTGCGGCTGCGACAGCCACACGCGCAGGCGCGGCGCCATCGTCTCAAGGTCCGATGGATAACCCAGCACGCCGACCAGCCGCGTGACCTCGGCCAGATCGTCGAAAGTGGCATCACGCAGCGGCATTGGGATCACGGCGGACACAAGGGCTTCCTGGTGGGGGCAACGGCCAGATATTGGCGCATCACCGCGTGCCAGCGCGTCAACGCGCGGCATTGGAATCTCTTCAAGATTCCCCGCGCGCGCTGCCAGGTGCGCACGGGGGCGCGCAGGTAGCAAGCGTCCCAGGTCAGGCGCGCGCCACAGGGACACCACGCGTCGCTGTGCCCCGTTGGGCGATCACTGCGCGATGCAAAAGGCACTTGACGACGTTGGTTTCGCGGACCGCACGCGCAGTTGATGGCACGCGCGGCACGACGTTGCGCAGCTGCTCAGTACACGTCGCGGCGGTAGCGTCCCTCGGCCGCCAGGGCATCCACCGCGTCCTCGCCCAGCACCTGGCGCAGTGTTTCGTCCACACCGCGCGCCATGCCAGCCAGCGAGCCGCAGACGTGGATCACCGCGCCGCGCGCGATCCACGCACGCAAGGCGTCAGCCGCGTCGGCCAGGTGATGTTGCACGTAGACCTTGTGGTCCTGGTCGCGCGAGAACGCCAGGTCCAGGCGCTGCAGATGGCCATCGGCGTGCCAGTCCCGCATGTCCTGCGCGCAGAAGTGGTCGTGTGCGGCGTTGCGTTCGCCGAACAGCAGCCAGTGGCCGTGGTGTCCGGTGCGTGCGGCGTCCTTGATCAGGCTGCGCAGGCCGGCGATGCCGGTTCCGTTGCCGATCAGGATCATCGGCGCGTCCATGGCCGCGCGGCA
>JBEVNH010000008.1:0-13206 GCA_040508175.1 Pseudoxanthomonas sp. | reverse complement strand
GACGACGACTGGCGCACGGCGATGCACCTGGTGGTGCAGACCTTCCGCGCGCAGCAGCGCCTGCACGACCGCGGGCCGTATACGTTCCAGCGTCCCTCGCCGCTGGCCACCGAGACGCTGGTGCTGGAGGGCTACGGCCAGCCGACCCGGCCGAACGGCATGATCCATTCGATGTTCCGGCCTTCCGACGATGCCTGCGTGTATCCGCTGTTCGTGCCGGCCAACCTGTTCGCGGTGGCTTCGCTGCGGCAGCTGGCGACGATGAGCACGCAGGTCCATCGCGATGCCGCGTTCGCCGCCGAGTGCAGCGCGCTGGCCGACCAGGTCGAAGCGGCGACGCGCCAGTTCGGACAGATGCGCGACGCCGATGGCCAGGCGTTCTGGGCGTTCGAAGTCGATGGCTACGGCAACCAGCTGTTCATCGACGACGCCAACGCGCCGGGCCTGTTGAGCCTGGCGTACCTGGACTGCTGCACGCGCGACGACCCGGTGTTCCAGCGCACCCGCCAGCTGGCCTGGAGCCCGCGCAATCCGTACTACGCCGAGGGCCGCGCCGCCTCCGGCGTGGGCAGCCCACACAGCGGCCTGGGCACGATCTGGCCGATGGCGATCGTGCAATACGCCTTGGCCAGCGACGACGACGCGCAGATCCGCCAGTGCCTGCAGTGGCTCAAGACCACGCATGCCGGCACCGGGTTCATGCACGAGGCCTTCCACAAGGACGACCCGGCCGTCTTCACCCGCGACTGGTTCGCCTGGGCCAATACCCTGTTCGGCGAACTCATCGTCGACCTCGCGCAACGCAGGCCGCAGCTGCTGCGCTGACACCGATCCCCATGGCCTTGCACGGGGCATCGGTCCTGTGCCAGGCGCGCATCCGAATCCCAGCGCAGGGACGCGCTGGGGCTGGCAAAGGGACCTGCAGACGAGGACATGCCATGACCACACGACGCACTTTTCTCCACGGCGCGATCGCGCTGGCCCTGTTCGGCCGCAGCCTGCCGACCCTGGCGCGCACGCGTGCCGGCAATTTCGCGCTACCGGCCGACGCGCGCGCGCAAGCCGTGCTCACGCGCGAGGTCGATGTGTTCATCGGCACCGGTGGGCATGGGCACACGTTCCCCGGCGCCACCTTGCCCTTCGGCATGGTGCAGCTGAGCCCGGATACCTACAACGCGGTCTGGGATGCCTGCTCGGGCTATCACGAATCGGATGGGTCGATCATGGGGTTCTCGCACACCCATCTGTCCGGCACCGGCGTGGGCGACATGCTGGATGTCCTGCTGATGCCCTCCACTGAGGAGGTCAAGCTGGTCCCCGGTCCGCTCGACAACCCCGAGGCGGGCTACCGCCAGCGCTATGACCACGCCGACGAGGCCGCATCGCCCGGCTATTACCGGGTGCAGCTCAAGGACAGCGGCATCCGCGCCGAGCTGACCGCCACCCTGCGCGCCGGCCTGCATCGCTACACCTTCCCGGCCGGCAAGCCCGGGCATGTGCTGCTGGACCTGTTCCACGCGATCCAGGCCAATCCCAGCACGCCCTCGCGGGTCAGTGATGCGACGTTGCGCATCGTCGATGCGCGCACCGTGCTCGGTGGTCGCCGGGTGCACGAGTGGGCGAAGGGGCGCTACATCCACTTCGCCATGCGCCTGTCGCGGCCGTTCTCGCGCGCGGCACTGTACGCCGAAGGCGTGCCGCTAGAAGCCGCGCGCCGCGATGCGTCCGGCACCCGGCTGCAGGCCGCGCTGCATTTCGACGACGCCGGCGAGGCGCCGCTGCTGGTCAAGGTCGGCATCTCGGCCGTGAGCGCCGAGAACGCCCTGGCCAACCTCGATGCGGAACTTCCGGATTTCGATTTTCCCCGCGTGCATGCCGAGGCGGTGAACGCCTGGGAGCAGGAACTCGCGCGCATCCGCATCGAGGGTGGCGATGCCTCGCAGCGCCGCATCTTCTACACCGCGCTGTACCACAGCCTGCTCGCACCGACCTTGTTCAGTGACGTCGATGGCCGCTACCGTGGCATGGACCTGCAGGTGCATGCGCTGCCCAAGGGCCAGCACAGCTACAGCACCTATTCGCTGTGGGACACCTATCGCGCCGCGCATCCGCTGCTCACGCTGGTGCAGCCAGAGCGCGTGGCCGACCTGATGCAGGGCCTCGTACGTGGCAACGCGCAGTGTCCGGATGGCGTGGCGATCTGGCCGCTGCAGGGCGTGGAGACCGGCTGCATGATCGGCTACCACTCGGCGGTGGTGCTGGCCGAGGCGCACGCCAAGGGGGTGCAGGGCATCGACTGGGCCGCGGTCTGGCCGCCGTTCCGCAAGCGCGCCATGGACGATACGACGCATGGCCTGGCGTACTATCGCAAGCTCGGCTACATCCCCTGCGACAAGGTCGACGAGGCGGTCAGCCGCACGCTGGAATACGCCTACGACGACTGGGCCTGCGCGCACCTGGCCGCCGCCGCCGGCGCGCACGATGATGCCAAGGCGTTGCGTGCCCGTTCGCGCAATTACCGCCATCAGTTCAATCGCGACAGCGGCTTCATGCAGCCGCGTCTGGAGAGTGGTGCATGGGCCACGCCGTTCGACCCGCGCGGCATGGGCCACGCCAAGCAATGGCGCGACTTCACCGAGTCCAATGCCTGGCAGGCGACCTTCCTCAACCAGCATGACCTGTATGGCTACATGGACACCTTCGGCGGGCGTGAGGTGTTCTCGGCCAAGCTCGACGAGCTGTTCTCCACCAGTTCCGAGCTACCGGCCGATGCACCGCCGGACATCGACGGCATGGTCGGCCAGTACGCGCATGGCAACGAGCCCAGCCACCATGTCGCCTATCTGCACGCCTACACCGGCCAGCCCTACAAGACCCAGGCACTCGTGCGCCGGTTGCTGCGCGAGCAGTACCACGATGCGCGCAATGGCCTGTCGGGCAACGAGGACTGCGGCCAGATGAGCGCGTGGTTCGTGCTCAGCGCACTGGGCTTCTATCCGGTCGATCCGGTCAGTGCGAATTACGTGGTCGGCAGCCCCTTGTTCGATCAGGTCAGCCTGGATGTCGGTGGTGGCCGCACGTTGCAGGTGGTCGCGCGCAACAACAGCGCGCGCAACGTCTATGTCCAGGCACTGCGCTGGAACGGCAGCCCGGTCACGCGTGCCTGGCTGCGCCACGCCGACCTTGTCGGCGGCGGCACGCTGGAGTTCGACATGGGCGCCGAACCCAATACGGCCTTCGGAGCCTCGCAGGACGACCTGCCGCCTTCGTTTGCCTAGGCACCAGGGCGCCGCACCGGCGTGTCCGCTGCGGCGTGGTGTTGGACATCGGGCGGTAACGCGCTGTATCTGCCGAGAATGCACGCTGGATGCGAGATGCCATGTGCGGCCGATCAAACGCGCGAAGCATCAGGAACGTCCGGCGCGGCAGGCCGCCGCGCCGGCTCCTGGATCAGCGCGCCGCGGCGCCTGCGCCGGTGTTGAACAGCTGGAACTCGCGCAGATGCACCGAATCGCTGCTGGACAGGATGCGCAGGCGCACGCGTGAGGTGGTGACCGGCGCGAAATGGTCGATCTTCATGTGCCCGATCGCCTGCGCCTTGGCCAGCGTCACCCACGCCCCGTCCTGCCAGGCCTCGATCGCGTACTTCTGCACGCGCTGGCCCTCGTTGAGCCATTCCATCGCCAGCGCCGCATCGAAGGTCACCGGCTGCTTGAACTGCAGCTCCAGCGCGGCGTGGTGCGAGCCTTCCGGCGCACTCCAGAACGTATCGCGATCACCATCGACTGCCGCGGCAACGGCATCGGCGTTCTTGAGATTGCCGGCCACCAAGTTCTTGCTGGCGCCATAGCGTGCCTGCAGTGCCTGGCCTAGTTCCTTCAGGCGCTGGACGTCCGCGTCCGGCAGCAGGCCACGCGTGTCCGGCGCGAGGCCCAGCACCAACTGGCCGCCCAGGCCCACGCTCTTCTCCCAGATTTCCACCAGCTCGTCCACGCTCTTCAAGGTCTGGTCGCTGTTGGGATGCCAGAACCACTGCAGCTTGTGCAGGGGTGTATCCACTTCGACCGGACGCCAGCGCAGGTAACCATGGCGATCGACCACGTTCCAGTTCTCGCCCTCGATGAAGCCGGCCTCGTTGCCGACCCAGCGCACATCGCCGTACTCGAACAGCGCCGTGTCGGCGAACACCATCGCATTGGTCTGGTAGGTACGCAGTTCTTCCATGTACTTGTCGAAGTTGTAGACATGGCCGGCGCTGCCGGCGCCGTCCAGCCACCATTCGGTTAGCGGGCCGTAGTGCGAGGCCAGCTCGACCAGCTGCGCGGCGTAGAACTTGTCGTAGGCCTTGGCATCGGCGTACGTGGGCTCGTGCCGGTCCCACGGCGACAGATAGATGCCAAAGCCCAGCCCCTCCTGGCGCACGGCATCGCCCGTCAACTTGACCAGATCGCCCTTGCCGCCAAGCCAGGGGCTGTGCTTGACCGAGTACTCGCTTTGCTCGGTCGGCCACAGCGAAAATCCATCATGGTGCTTGGCCACCAGGATCAGATAGTTCGCGCCCGCCGCCTTGGCCGCGCGCGCCCATTGCCCCGGGTCGACCTGCGTGGGATTGAAGGTCTTCGCGCTGGCGGTGCCGTCGCCCCACTCCTGGTCGAGCCAGGTATTGGGGTTGAAATGCACGATCACGCCGAACTCCAGGTCCTGCCATGCCACCTGCTGCGGCGAAGGCTTCACTTCGGCGAAATTCTGTGACGCCGACAGCGCGGGGAGCGACAGCAGGCAGGTACCCATCAGGGCCAGGCGGGAAAGGCGGGGCAGCAACCGGCGCGACATCGAAAGTCCTCGTGTGCGAACGAAAGGGGGAACGCGTACAGAACGCATGGCAAGCCACGAAGATAACGTGATCATCGCGTGCATGACAGTCACTCGCGGGATTCCCAAGCGGGGACATGACCAACGCACGGCGGGCGATGGTTGCATGGTCGGGTCGCCTGCGACGGCGCTCACGGGCATCGTCGATGCGCACGGCAACCATGCCCTGCTGCGTACTCGGCTGCAGCGCGCAGCGCACGGTCGCCATGCACGCGCATCTGCGTTTCACGATCAGCATGTGGAGGCCGCGCTGGTCGTGTGAGACCACGGTCAGGCTTCATGCCGCAGATGCGGTGGGCTGCATGCGGACAGGCTGCTCGCAAGGCAGCGGCGAGCTGGCCTGCGCCAGGACGCATCGATCACCGCGTCGCCCTGCCCACCCCGTGAAACCAGGCGGTGGCATGACACAGGCGATGCCACGTCCCGTCATCCGGCGCATCCAGTAGATCGCAAACAACAGTTGTTTGACGTGCGCGGTCACCCCATCGCTGGCGTCACGCGTGCTGCGGCTCGAACGCGAGACTGAGGGAGCCACCGATGGACAGCGCCTGCCAACGTGCCTCCAGCGAGGCGATGCGCGCACGCACCGCATCGATTTCCGCGGCACTGATCTTCAAGGCAACACAGTCGCGCGCCGCACAGGTGACGGCATAGAGATCGATCATTTCCTGCGCAGGGCTGCCGCTCCCGGACCACGCATCGCCCTGGAAGACCTCCACCAGCCGCTCCACCGCCTCGCTCACGGCCTCGGGCTGCATCTGGAACGTGGCTGCTTCCCCGTCCATCACGCGCCGCAGAAAGCCGCGATGCTGCAGCGTGTGCTCCACGGCGTAGTGCACCATGTCGTGCGGGATGATGCCCTGCTTGGGGCAATCGATCTTTTCCACGCGGCCATCGCGCACCACGGTCATGGTGTCGAACTTGCCACTGCCTTTGGTGAAGACCAGTCGTGAGGGTGCGTCGTGCATGTCCATGGCCGGCACTTTATCCGGAGAACACCGCCCGTGGGCACCCCTCCCATGCTTCCAATCCGCCAACGGGCGTATCGTGCAGGGCAACTTGGCGCCATCCTTGAACGCCTTTGATCGTGTTTCTGGATGTCGCTGCTGTCGCTCTCATCGAACACAAGCAGAACCAAGTCGAAGACAGCAGCAAGGCTTTCGCACTTGCCGTGCGGGGAACTTTTGTCTTGGCAAGCGTCACCAAAGCCGTTCTCGCCGGGACGCCCGCCGGACTTCATCCGCTCTCCTCCGCTCCTCGCAACGCACAGCACGGTGCCCAAACTCGCATCGCTAAGACGGGGGCACCTCTTCGACCCTGCATGACGCAGGCGCTCGGCGTGCCTTATGGCGCCAGAGATCGAGGGAGGAAAGCCAGGCCAAGCGCGAGCAACAGCAATCGCAATAGCGCAGGGCGTCAGGCCAGCAACCCCATGGCGCCACGATTGAGCAGATAGCCGCCGCCGAGCAGCAGCACCCACAGGATCGCGGCCAGCAGCAGCGGCCGTGCACCCGCTTGCCGGATCGCGCCCCAATGTGTGCGCAGTCCGAGCGCAGCCATCGCCATGGCGAGCAGCAGGGTATCGAACATCAGGATCGCCTCGACCGCGGGCGCGGGCAGCAGGTGCAATGAGTTGAGCCCGGCGACCAGCACGAACAAGGGAGCGAACCAAGGGACGGTCAGCTTGCACGTGCTGTCGCCCCCAGCGTCGCCCGCGCCCCGACGCAGCCAGGTGCCGAGGCCCAGCAGGAACGGTGCCAGCAGCATCACCCGCAGCATCTTCTCGATCACCGCGGCCGCTCCTGCGGCATCGCTGACCGCGCGGCCCGCGACCACGACCTGTGCGACCTCGTGGACGGTAGAGCCGACATAGACACCGTAGTCGTGCGCATCCAGACCCAGGCGTGGATACATCCACGGATACAGGAAGGTGCCCAGCGTGCCAAACACCACCACGGTCGCGATGGCCACCGCGACTTTGTGCGGTGCAGCCTTGAGGACGGGCTCAGCCGCCACGATCGCGGCTGCACCGCAGATCGCGCTGCCGGTGCCGATCAGCATCGCGGTGTCTCGGTCCAGCTTGAGCAGGCGCGTCCCGATCCAGGTCCCCGCGCAGAACACACCGACGACCACGACCAGGTCGATCACCACGCCGGCGAGCCCGACACGTAGCACGTCCTGGAACGTCATGCGGAAGCCATACAGCACGATGCCCGCGCGCAGCAGCGTGCCCTTGGCGAGGTCCACGCCCGTCCCGGCGCGCGGCGCGATCGTCCGGAATACGCTATTGCCCAGCGCGAGGCCCATCACGATGGCCAGCGTCAATGCGCTCATGCCCGCGGCCTGTGCCCAGGCCAGCCGCGACAGGCTGATGGCCAGTCCTGCGAGGACCAGCACGATCAGCAGGCCAGGCACGACGCTGGGCGTGCTGCGAGCGGGCCGGGGATATGCAGGGGTCGTGGACATGGGGGAGCTCGCGATCTAGGCGTGCCGCCATGGTCGGCATCGGCATAGAATGCGTCCAATACATCGTTCTCACGTTTCCATGAATCCTCGTCATGGTTTCAATCTGCACCTACTACGCGTGTTCGTGGCTGTGGTGGAGCACAACGGTTTTTCGCGCGCGGCCGAAGCCTTGTTCGTCAGCCAGTCGGCGGTGTCCAAGGCACTGCGTGAGCTGGAGACGCAGCTGGACCTGCCGCTGGTGGACCGTTCCGGTGGCCGCGGCGTGCGCCTGACCGAAGGTGGGCAGGCGCTGTACCGGCATGCGCGCGGCATCTTCGCGATGGAGCGTGCGGCCATGGACGAGGTGCGTGAACGCGTCGGCCTGCGACGCGGCGGGCTTCGCGTTGGGGCCAGCACCACGGTGGCGGCGTACTGGCTGGCGGAGATGTTTGCCCGTCATGTGGCGCGCCACCCGCAGCTGGACAGCGCGCTGGTGGTGGGCAATACCGAGGACGTATCGACCGCGCTGCTCGATTGCAGCATCGATGCCGGCTTTGTCGAAGGCCCGTCGCACGACGAGCGCATCGTTGCCACGCGCTGGTGCGACGAGCCGTTGCAGGCCGTCGTGTCCGCCGCCTCTCCACTGGGCGCACAGCGACGCGCCAGCGTGAAGCAACTGGCAGGGCAGCGCTGGCTGGTGCGCGAGCCGGGCTCGGGCACGCGCGAGGTCGCACGAGCGCTGCTGGGCGCACGCGGCATCGTCGTGCGCCGCACGCTGGAGATCGGCAGCAACGAGGCCATTGCCCGCGTTGTGGCTGCCGGTGACGGGGTGGCGATCCTGCCCGCGGCCGTGGTTGCCGACCTGATCGCGGTCGGCCGCCTGCGCGCCTTGGCGCTGCCGCCCGGCCCGCCGCTGCAGCGGCCGCTCTATCGGCTGGAGCTGGTCAACCGGCCACGTTCGCCGGCGCTGTCGGCCTTCCTGGAGGTGTTGGAGGATGGACACCCCCCCGCGTTGCCTTGAGCGAAGGCGCGACGTAGGCGAAGCTGCACAGTCACGAACGCCCCTGTTGCTCGCTCAAAGGAATGACCGATGTTGTCCAGATGGCTTTCTCCAGGCCTTGCATGGCGCTTGGCGTTGCTGGTGTGCGTCCTGTTCGTGTCTGCCTGCGGCGGATCCTCGCGGGAGCAGTTGCTGACGCTTGAACTCGATGGCAAGCCCCTGGTGTTCAATGCGCGGCTCAGTGCGAACGACCCGCCTGCCGAAGCGACCGTGCACTTCGTGACCGTCGGCGGGCACCTCGATGATGATCCCGCTTCGCCCGGTTTCATGTTCCAGCTGGTGTCACCGAACGCCAGGCCCGGCACTTATCGCAGTGCGGCGGATGAACTGCACGCCACGTATTACGTGCAGACCCCGGGCGGCACGACGACGTACACCGCTGACGGGCAATACGGCAGCAGCTTCACCATGACCGTGACGGCCCTGGATGCCGATGGCGTCCAAGGGACCTTTGCCGGCGTGCTGCGGTTGAATGGCAGCGGCGAGAAGGGCCCGTTCCTGAAGGTCAGCAACGGTCGCTTCTCCGCGGACTACAACGGGCACTAGGCTGGTGAAGGAGAGGCGCCTGCCTGCCGCGCAGCGCCGATCGCGGCGATCCGCGCCTTGCGCAGCGCCTCCCCGATCTGTGGGCCCTGCAGGCCTTCGTTGGCCAGGTCGCGCGCGTTGACCGACAGCGCAGCGCCGTGCAGCGACTTGAGCAGCGCGGCCTGCGGATAGGCGTCGTCCGCGCTGCCGAAGCGGCCGCGCTTGTCGGCCTCGCACACCAGTGCCAGCTGCGCGACGCGCCCCGGTTTGCGGAAGGCATCGCAGCGCGCGAGTAGATCGTGCACCGTGGCCTCGCGCAGCTCGGCCAGGCGGTGCACGTTGAGGTGCTCGCGACAGGCGATCCGCGCAAGCTCGCGATGCTCGGCGGGAATCTTCAGTCGCGCGCACAGCGCCTGCAGCGGCTTGATGCCTGCCTGCTCGTGGCCGATATGGCGGGGCAGCACGTGCGCGGGCGTCAGTGCCTTGCCCAGGTCATGCGTCAGCGCAGCGAAACCGATCACGTCATCGCCCGGCGCCAGCTGCGCGGCCATGTCGCTGACCAGTTCCTGGTGCACGCCGGTATCCACTTCCGGATGGAACTCGGCACGTTGCGGCACGCCGTATAGCGCGTCGATCTCAGGCAGCACGGCCTGCAAAGCGTTGGATGCGTGCAGCGTGCGCAGGAAGGCGCTGGGCTGCTTCGACGTCAGCGCGCGGCGCAGTTCCTGCCACACGCGCTCGGGGACCAGCGTATCCAGCTCGCCGCTGTCGGCCATCTGCTGCATCAGTGACAGCGTTTCCGGGGCGACGCTGAAGCCCAGCGGCGCAAGCCGCGCCATGAAGCGTGCCGCGCGCAGCACGCGCAAGGGGTCTTCCACGAAGGCCGGGCCGACGTGGCGCAACACGCGCGCGGCGATGTCGCGCGCACCGCCGTAGGGATCGACCAGGGTGCCGTCCTCGGCCTGCGCAATCGCGTTGAGGGTGAAGTCGCGCCGCTGCAGGTCTTCCTCCAGCGTCACCGATGGATCGGCATCGACCACGAAGCCGCGGTAGCCGCGCCCGGATTTGCGCTCGGTGCGGGCCAGCGCGTACTCCTCCTGCGTCTGCGGATGCAGGAATACCGGGAAGTCCTTGCCGACCGCGCGGAACCCCTGTGCTTCCATCTGCGCCTGCGTGGCGCCGACCACGACCCAGTCGCGGTCGCCGGCGGTCAGGCCAAGCAGGTGATCGCGGACCGCGCCGCCGACGAGATAGGTCTTCATGCGCACATGATCGCCGATCACATTGGCAGCCGCAGGCATTAGCGCCCCGAACCGCTCAACGCACGGCGATGTGATCCTCATGAGCATGCTCCTCGTGGGCATGTTTGCCCGCACGTGCCAGCGCCCTGTACGCATCGCGTTCGCTCGGCGAGAATGCCGCCGCCTGGCCGCGCGGGCGGTCGGGGCCGCCAGGCTTGTCCAAGGTCAGCGTCACGCCCAGTCCGGCGTAGAGATAGCGCGTGCCATACGCGGCCTGCAGGGCGGCGAAGGTGGCTTCGCCGGTGCAATGGCCTGGCGCGATGAAGTCGATGTCGAACGGGCGCAGCGCCTCGACCACCTTGGCGATGGCGGCATCGTCGGCGTTGACGTAATGGAAGCCGCCGATCACCAGGTGCAGGTCCGGATCGAGCTTGGCCGCTTCGGCCACGATCACCGGCAGCCCGGGGTGCGAGCAGCCCACCACCAGCAGCAGGCCCTCGGGCGTGCGCACGGCCAGCGAGAGCTCACGCAGTTCGCGTGTGCCGGGAACCTCGGAGGTGGTGATGATGGCCCAGACGCCGGGCGCGATCTCGGTGGTCTTGGCCAGCGGATTCAAATGTGCGTCCGGCCAGGCGCTCCCGAATTCCAGCGTCTGCGGCGGCACGCCGTCGAAGTAGCGCTGGCGTGCCGGCAGCGTGGTGTCCTTGCGGTAGAAGCTGGAAGGCAGCGACGAACCGAACAGCCCGAAGCCTTCCTGCGGTGCATGGATCACCACATCCGGATTGGCCGCCAGCACCACCGCCAGCCCGGCGGTGTGGTCCGAGTGCCGGTGCGAAAGCACCACCGAGTCGATGCGCGCCAGGTCCACGCCGCTGGTTTTGATGTTGTGCGCGAACACCTCGGCATCGTTGCCGGTATCGAACAGGATGCGCTTGCCGTCGACTTCGATCAGTGCGGCAAAGCCCCAGTCCTTGCGCAGTGGACCGGGGTCGCCGAAGGCGTCGTAGAGCACGGTGACTTTCGGTGCGGGCGGCGGCGTAGCCGCGCGTGCGGCTGGGGCAAGCCCCAGCGCTGAGAGGGCAAGCAACAACAGGGTGGTTGGGGCACGCATGGCCATCGCTCCAGGGCAGGAGGCTGCAGGCTAGCGTGGCGATGCCGCTGCGGCGCCGGTGGCGCAATGGTGCGATGGCATATCGACATGCCCTGCCGGCATGTAGCGGCAGGGCAGGGCTTTGAAGCTGACGCCGCGGTCAGCCTTCCTCGTTGCCGCCCTGCGCGCCGGCGCAGACGAAGGACTTGCGCTTGCCGTCGATGCGGCCGTTCATGCGGTCGCTCAGCGACAGTGCGTCCTTGTTGAGGCGCCAGTCGTAGATCACGCTGAAGGCCAGCACGCGCGCCACGTACTCGCGCGTTTCCTTGTAGCTGATCGTCTCGATCCAGAAATCCGCATCGAAGCCCGGGCGCTGCGACTGCCAGCGTGCGGTCGGTGTCGGCCCGGCGTTGTAGGCGGCGATGGTCACGTAGGGCGCGCCGTACTTGTTGAGCAGCTCGCGCAGGTAGGCCGTGCCGATGGCGATGTTGGTGTCCGAGTCGTACAGGCTGGGCGCGCCGCCATAGGCGATGTTCTGGCGCTGGGCCACGCCGGCGCCTGTGCCGGGCAGCACTTGCATCAGGCCCATGGCGTTGGCCGGCGAACGGGCCTTGGGGTTGAAGATGCTCTCGGCGCGGATCTCCGCGGCGACCCAGGCCGGGTCGATCGCATTCTTCGACGCTTCGCGGCGGATCGTCGCATCGTGGTGCAGCGGGAAGCGCAGCGAATACAGCTGCAGCTCGCCCGGCTTCTTGCTCAGCGCGAACACCGCGCGGTCGAACCAGCCGTTATCGCGCGCCACTTCCACCGCGATGCGGCGCTGGTCGTCGGAGAATTTGGCCACCGCCGCATTCCATTCCGCGGTCGCCCAGCCTGGGCGCTCCAACTGCCACAGCGCCATCGCCCGGACCAGGCCGGGGTCGCGCGCAACAGCGGCCTGGGCCTGCGCGCTGTCGTTGGGTTCGGCAGGGCACAGCGCGTACGGCTGGTTCAAGCGGTCGGCGGCCAGGAAGCCGTGGAAGGTCGCGGTCTTGGCAGCCTCGGCATACAGGCGCTTGGCCTCGCCTGCTTCGCCCTGCTTCTCGGCCAGGCGCGCCTCGAAATAGCGCCAGCGCGGGTCGTTGCGCTGGGCTGGCGCCATCTTGCGCACCGCCACCAGCGCATTGCGCCAGTCGCCGCGCGCCATGGCCTCGCGCACGCGCCATTCGTGCAGGCGTTCGTCATAGGCCGCATCGGGCACGTCATTGAGGCGGCGGGCCGAATCCGGTTCGTACGAAGCCACCGTCCACAGCGCGGCCTGGTACTTCACCTGCGCCTGTTCGCCGGCGCTCATGCCCAGCGCCTGCGCGTACTGCGACAGCTGCGCTTCGGCGGCGGCAGGCGTGGACTTGGCCAGCTTGGACAGGCCCGCCGCGGCGACCTTGCGGCTGCGCTCGGTCCTGGGCCAGTTGAGCGCGCGGGTGTGGATGGCATCGATGAACGCGGCGTAGTCCATCGCCAGCGTGCGCTCTTCGCCCGGCAGGCCGGCGGCGATGCTGCGCATGACGCCGGTCTGCTGGCCTTCGATGGCCAGGTCGAAGCGCTGCCAGCGCAGCGCAGGCGTCAACACGCCACGTTGGGTCAGCGTGGCAAACACCGGGTCGCAGGCATCGGGCAGTGCCTTGCCAGTGGACAGCCATAGCGCCTTGGCATCGCCGTCCCAGCGTGCATCCAGGGCGCCGGTGTTCTGCCGCGCGGTGAGTTCGGCGCACTGCAGGCCGATGTTGTTCGGTTGCGGCGTCCAGTTGGCGCGCAGTCCTGCCCAGTCCTTGCGTCGCGACAGCGCCGGCAGCCATGCCGCGCGGAAGGCGTCGGCCACGGGCTCGCCTGGGTAACGCGTGAGGAAAGCCTGCGCACGTGCATCGGAGACGGTGTCGATATTGCGCTTCAGGTCGGCCAGTTCGATCCAGCGCCAGGCCGGTGTGCCGGACAAG
>JBEVNH010000021.1:0-12383 GCA_040508175.1 Pseudoxanthomonas sp. | reverse complement strand
CCATGCGGCCGCACCTGCTGAAGGTGCGGCCGCTCTGTCGTTCCTGCCGGTTCCCTTTCCCCTCATCAAGACAGGCCGTCCGTGAACTCAGCCGCACTCCCCACCCCTTCCCACGGCCGCGACGCCGCCGATGCGCGTGCCGACCGCCTGTTCCGCTGGGTTCTGGTGGCCACGGTGGCCTTCGTCCTGGTCGCGCTGGCCAGCGCGGCGCTGTCCATGCTGTGGGGCGGCCGCCATGTCCTCACCAGCCAGGGCCTGAGCTTCTTTACTTCCGCCGAGTGGAATCCGGTGGAAAACAAGTACGGCGCACTGGCGCCGATCTACGGCACGCTGGTTACCGCCCTGATCGCGATGGTGATCGCCGTGCCGGTGAGTTTCGGCATCGCCTTCTTCCTGACCGAGGTGGCGCCGCGCTGGCTGCGCGGTCCCATCGGCACGGCCATCGAACTGCTGGCCGGCGTGCCGTCGATCATCTACGGCATGTGGGGCCTGTTCGTGTTGGTGCCGGTGATGACCGAATACGTCACGCCTTGGCTCAACGACCATCTGGGCACGCTGCCAGTGATTGGCGTGCTCTTCCGGGGGCCGCCGCTGGGCATCGGCATCCTGACTGCCGGCTTCGTCCTGGCGATCATGGTCATCCCCTTCATCTCTTCGGTCATGCGCGAGGTGTTCCTGACCGTGCCCACACGCTTGAAGGAATCGGCGTATGCGCTGGGCTCCACCAAGTGGGAAGTCAGCTGGGACATCGTGCTGCCCTACACGCGCTCGGCCGTGATCGGCGGCATCTTCCTTGGCTTGGGTCGCGCGCTGGGCGAAACCATGGCGGTGGCGTTCGTGATCGGCAACAGCGTCAGCCTGTCGGCCTCGCTGCTGGAGCCGGGCACCACCATCGCCGCACTGATCGCCAACGACTTCGGCGAAGCTACCGAGACCTATCGCTCTGCCTTGCTGCTGCTGGGCTTCGTGCTGTTCCTGGTGACCTTCGTGGTGCTGGCCATCGCCCGCTACATGCTGATGCAGCTCTCGCGCCGGGAGGGCAACTGATGTCCGCCTCCGCGCTCTATCTGCGCCGCCGCATCGTCAATGTCGTGGCGCTGGTCCTGTCCTGCGCCACGGCGATCTTCGGCCTGGTCTTCCTGGCCTGGATCCTGTGGACCCTGGTCTCCAAGGGCATGCACGGTATCAACGTGGACCTCTTCACCAAGAACACGCCGGCGCCGATGCAGGCCGGCGGCCTGCTCAACGCGTTCTTCGGCAGCGCGCTGATGTGTGCGCTGGCCATCGTGATGGGCACGCCGCTGGGCGTGCTGGCCGGCACCTGGCTGTCCGAGTACGGCCATGCCCGCAAAGCCGGCACGGTGGTGCGCTTCGTCAATGACATCCTGCTGTCTGCCCCGTCCATCGTGCTGGGCCTGTTCGTCTACGCGATGGTGGTCTCGGTGATCGGCTTCTCGGCGCTTGCCGGTGCGATCTCGCTGGCCTTCATCGTGCTGCCGGTGGTGGTGCGCACCACGGACGAAATGCTGCGCCTGGTGCCCACGCAGATGCGCGAAGCGGCGCTGTCGCTGGGCATCCCGCAGTGGAAGGTCACCGTGCAGGTGCTGTACCGCTCGGCCTCTGCCGGCATCATCACCGGCATCCTGCTGGCCCTTGCGCGCATCTCCGGCGAAACCGCGCCGCTGCTGTTCACCGCGTTCGGCAACCAGTTCTGGAGCACCAATGTGCTGCGCCCGATGGCCTCAGTGCCGGTGGTGATGAACCAGTTCGCTGGTAGCCCCTATGAGTCCTGGCAGACGCTGGCGTGGGCCGGTGCGCTGGTACTGACCGTGTTCGTGCTGGTGGTCAGCCTGGGCGCCCGCGCCTTCCTCCTGCGCAACCGCATCTCCAATGACTGATCTTTCCCGGACCCCTTCGATGAACGACATCCAGCATGCAGCGCCTACGCCCTTGATCGCCACGGCCACCCATGACCGCGGCGTCCTGCCGGCCGCGCCGGTCAAGCTGGAAGCCCGCGGCCTGGACTTTCACTACGGCCCGTTCCACGCGCTGAAGAACATCCACCTGCAGATCCCGGAAAAGCGCGTGACCGCGCTGATCGGCCCATCGGGCTGCGGCAAGTCCACGCTGCTGCGCATCTTCAACCGCATCTACGCGCTGTATCCCAAGCTCAAGGCCACCGGCGAGGTACTGCTGGACGGCGAGAACATCCTGTCGCCCAAGTATCCGATGAACCGCCTGCGCAGCAAGGTCGGCATGGTGTTCCAGAAGCCGGTGCCGTTCCCGATGACGATCTTCGAGAACGTGGCCTACGGTATCCGCCACCACGAGAAGCTGTCAAAGGCCGACATGGGCGACCGTGTCGAACACGCCCTACGCCAGGGCGCGCTGTGGGACGAGGTGAAGGACAAGCTGGGGCAAAGCGCGCTGGGCCTGTCCGGTGGACAGCAGCAGCGTCTGTGCATCGCACGCGCCGTCGCCCTCAAGCCAGACGTCCTGCTGCTGGATGAGCCGACCTCGGCGCTGGATCCGATTTCCACCAGCCGCATCGAGCAACTGGTGGAAGAGCTGAAGCAGGACTACACCATCGCCATCGTCACTCACAACATGCAGCAGGCCGCGCGCGTGAGCGACTACACCGCTTTCATGTACCTGGGCGACCTGATCGAGCACGACGTCACCTCCACCATCTTCTCGCGTCCGTCCAAGCAGCAGACCGAGGACTACATCACCGGTCGATTCGGTTGAGGCAGGCCGCGACCCGCTCGTGCCGCGTGGAGGCCGGGACCCAGACGCCACACTGATCCATCGCCACGGAGCGCCGCTTCCCGGGCAACACCGTGCGCAGACAACGATCGACCTGCATCGCGCCGCATCCCACATGCACCTAGATCGGCGCAGCATCACGCAGCAACCCCCAGACAAGGCAACGCCTTCTGTTGCCCCAGCAGCCCTCACCGAGACAGCCGCCATGAACAACGCGCCCCACGAACACATCGTCAAGAGCTACGACGAAGAACAGCGCCGGCTGGTCGGCGAGATCCTGCACATGGGCGAGATCGCGGCCGCACAACTGGAATCGGCACTGGACGTGGTGGAGCGACGTGACGACCGCGCGGCCCAGCGTATTGTCGCCAACGACGAGGCCATCGATGCGCTGGAACGCAAGGTCAGCCATGACGTCATGCAGCTGGCGCTGCGCGGCCCGATGGCGCGCGACCTGCGCGAGATCCTTGCCGGGCTGCGCATACCCACTGATATCGAACGCATCGGCGACTATGCCGCCAACGTGGCCAAGCGCTCGCTGGCCCTTAACACCGTGCCGCCGATCCCGCACACCACCAGCCTGCGTGCGCTGGGACAGCTGGCCGTGCGCCAGGTCCGTGATGTCATGGCCGCCTATCGCGATAACGATGCCGACCAGGCCGTGCTGGTCCGCGCCCGCGATGCCGAGCTGGACGCGGCCTACACCGCACTGTTCCGCGAGTTGCTGACCTACATGATGGAAGACGCGCGCAACATCACGCCCTGCACGCACCTGCTGTTCATGGCCAAGAACCTGGAACGCATCGGCGACCACGCCACCAACATCGCCGAGAATGTGTGGTTTCTGGTCAAGGGCGATGCCCCGCTGCCACCGCGTGAAAAACGCGATACCACCAGCACCACGGGACAGGTGTAAGGCGCGCCGCGCGTTGAGAAACCTGAACACGGAAATCTGCCGAGTATCCCGACGCCGTCAAAATTTTTTGCCTATTCAGGTTCGTCCGCCTAGGGTGGATTCCACGGAAGTCATCGGGCTTTCGTCGTTACCCTCCAAGAGGATGTCCGCCATGAAATGCTCTTCCGCGCTTGCGCTGGTGCTGGGTCTGGCCATCAGCGGTTCTGCTTTCGCCGGGCCGCATGATCGCCACCATGATCGCCGTGATGATCGCCGTGACCGCCATGGCCACTACGACGACCGCGACCGTCGCGATCACCGCCGTGGACCTCCGCCGCACGCACGTGCCCATGACCGTGGCTACCGCCGCGGCGATCGCTACCAGGGCCGCGGGTATGCCGTGGACTATCGCCGCCACCATCTCGCCGCTCCTCCGCGCGGCCATGAGTGGCGCCGGGATGGCGACAAGTATCTGATGGTCGCCGTGGCCACCGGCATCATCGCCAGCGTCATCGCCGCTTCCAACTGAGCCGTTGGGCATTGCTAAAGGCGCCGCGTTTGCACGACGCGGCGCCTTTTCCATGGGCACGCTGCTTGCCCTGGATCGGTCCGGTGTCACGCGTTGCATCGCGGCCCTGCCGGTAGCCGTCTGCTACCCTTTCGCGATGCAGAACACCTCCACGCCCGACGTCACGGCGGCTCCCGCAATGGCCGCTCCCGTTTCCCTGCTTGCCAAGCGCTTCCGCGGCTATCTGCCGGTGGTCGTGGATGTGGAGACCGGCGGCTTCGACTGGAATCGCCACGCGCTGCTGGAAATTGCGGTGGTCCCCATCGATCTCGACGACGACGGTCTGATGATTCCAGGCGAGACCGCAAGCGCGCATCTTGAGCCCGCACCTGGCCTGGAGATCGATCCCAAGTCGCTGGAGATCACCGGCATCCAGCTGGATCATCCCTTCCGCCTGGCTAAGCAGGAAAAAGACGCGCTGGACCACGTGTTCGCGCCGGTACGCGCGGCCGTGAAGAAACATGGCTGCCAGCGCGCCATCCTGGTCGGCCACAACGCGCATTTTGACCTCAACTTCCTCAATGCCGCAGTGGCGCGCACGCAGCACAAGCGCAACCCGTTCCATCCTTTCAGCGTGTTCGACACGGTCACCCTGGCCGGCGTGGCCTATGGCCAGACGGTGCTGGCGCGCGCGGTACAGGCCGCCGGCATGGAATGGAATGCGGACGAGGCCCATTCGGCCGTCTATGACACCGAGCAGACGGCGCGGCTGTTCTGCAACATCGTCAACCAATGGCCGAAGCCCACGCGCTGACGTCACCGCCGGGCCGTCCGCCCTACCCCACCATGGCCGCAGACGCGGGATATGGCCGCAGCTTAGTGGCAAGGCAAGGCGCGCGATGATCGCCTGCCGCGTGTCGCCCGTGCTTCCTTCAACGAGACATCAGCAGGCTGCAAGAGGACCAGCCAACCGCTGTCTTCGCGCTGCTGCCTGACCCATCAAAGCGTGCCAGCGCCTGCACACTGCTCGCCAGGGGATAGCAACAGGTAGACAATCACCTACGACCAGGGTCAAAGCTGCGGCGCGCGTCATGATCGATGCGCGAATGCGGGCGTACCGCATGGCGGACGCGCGGACGTGCTCGGCCTTAAGGCGCGAGCTCGCCTCAGTCGAACTCGGTGCGATCGCGTCCGCCGCGCTTGGCGCGATACAGCAAGCGGTCCGCACGCTGATAAAGATCTGAAGGGACCGCATCGCCTTGCGCCAGCTGCACAAGCCCCGCACTGAAGGTGATGTGCAGCCCTGCCACGCCGCCCCAGCCCTGCTGGCCATGGAACAACCGGCGCAGGCGCTCGCAGGCATGCGCGGCCTGCGGCAATGGCGTATCGGTCAGCAGCAAGCAGAATTCCTCGCCACCGGTGCGCGCGGCCATGTCCGAGGCCCGCGATGCCTCCAGCAACAGGCGTCCGACCTGTTTGAGCACGGTGTCGCCCACGCTGTGAGAGTACTGGTCGTTGACCTTCTTGAAGTGGTCGACATCCATCGCCACCAGACACAGCGGCTGGCCAGTACGCTGCGCACGCAGCATCTCGAGCGAGAGCCGTTCCTCAAACGCGCGCCGGTTTGGCAAGCCAGTCAGCGCATCCTCGCGTGCCTGGCGTTCGAAGGATTCAGACTGATGCCGCAAGCGCTCCAGCAGCACGCCCTTGTCCTGGTCGGCCTGGCGCAGTTGCTCGGCCTGCGACTGGAGATCCTGCGTCCGTACGGTGACCACGTGTTCCAGATGCGCGCTGCGACGTGCGTAGCGGCCGATGCGATAGCGGTAAAGCGCGAACAGCAGCACGCCCACCATCACGGCGATCAAGGCCTGCACGCTGTGTCGCTGCCACCAGAAGGGCGTGATGGAAAACCGCAGCAGGGCCTCCCGCGTGCTCCACGGGCCATCGGGGTGCGCAGCCGCCACATGCAGCGTGTAATCGCCCGGTGGAAGATTCAGGAACTCGACGCTGCGCTGGCGACCACGCTGCACCCAGCCATCGTCCAGGCCTTCCAACCAGGTGCGGTAACGGGTGCGCTCGGGCAGCAGGTAGCTCAGGCCGACATAGCTCACGCTCAGGCGTTGGCCTCCCCCGATCCGCAGTCCCTCGGATGCATCGCGCCAAGGTAACAGGGCCGAATCCAGCCGTACCTCTTCCAGCACCGACGGTGGCGCGGGCCGATGTTCGAACCAGCGTAGCCGCGACGGATCCACCGTGGCGACGCCGCCAGCCGTGGCGAACCACAGGCTGCCATCGCGACGCAATGCCGCCGCCGGGCCGGCGCTGCCATTGCCCTGCGAGTTGGCCATGCCGTCCATCTCGTTGTAGCGCGTCACTTCCACACGTACCTGCGTGCCGTCGGCCACGCGATCGAGCTGCTGCGGATCCACGCGCAACATGCCGCGATTGGTGGTGACCCACTGGTTGCCGACATGGTCAGCAACCAGCTGGAACACCGTATCCACGGGCAGGCCCTGTTCCAGTCCCACGCGCGCCAGCGTGCCGCCACGCATGCGATACAAGCCCCGGTCGGAAGCGATCCACAGCGCATTGCCGATGCGGGTAAACCCGAACACGGTCCGCCCGCCACCCAGCGCATCCAGCCGCACATGCTCGACCTTGCCATCACGCAGGACGTCGGCGCCTTCCAGCGAGCCCATCCACACCTCGCCGTGCGAGGCCTGCACGGCGGTCACCAGACCTTGCGGCGCACCCGATGCCTGCAGCGGATGGACCCGGTCACCTTCGACCACCCGCACCCCATGCTGGGTGGCCACCCACGCCCGGCCCTGCTCGTCCAGGCTGATCCCGCGCAGCGTGCCCTCCGGAATGCCTTCGGCTGCGCCGAAGCGCTTGATTCCGCCGCGGCGATCCAGCCGGTACAGGCCATCGCCATAGCTGCCGATCCACAACCGCGCTTCCTCGTCCAGCGCCAGGCTGAGCACCGAGGGCGGCTTGCCGGTCGAGGTGGGCAGATGCACGGCATGCAGCTGTCGCTGCCGATCCATGCGCTGCAGGCCGACGCCCGTACCGATCCACAGCTCACCGCCGCGGTCTTCCAGCACCGCACGCACATAGTCCGATTGCAGGCCATCACGCGCGGTGGTGTTGGTGAACAGCGTTTCGCGCAGGCGCGCCAGGCCGCCATTGATGCCGATCCAGATGCTGCCTTCGGCATCTTCGTGCAAGCTGACCACGCGCCCCTTGGGAATCGACTGCGAGGCCGTTAGCGACTCCACGCCGTGCCGCCCGGCACGCACCACGCCACTGTTCTCCGTGCCGATCCACAGGTCGCCGTGGCGGTCCTGCAGCAGCGCGGTCAAACGGCCTGCGCCCTCGATGCGATGCACCAGCACCGCACGCTCGCCCTCGAGCCGGTAGATGCGATCTTCCACCACCAGCCATAACGTGCCGTCGCCTGCCTGGTAGGGCCACGCGTAGCCAGCGGGCAGCCCGAGCTCGCGCGAGGCGTTGTGGATCCCCCCGTCCGCAGCGCGGTACACCACGCCCTTGAGGGTACCGACCCAGATGCGTTGCCGTGCGTCGATGGCAATACGCATGTAGGTGTCGTTGAGCGGCGAGTCGGCCGGCGGCGCCTCGTAGACGTAGTCGCCTTGCGGCGTCAGATATCCCAACCCGTGGCCGTCGTAGAGCAGCCACAGACGTCCCTGCGCATCCATCCGCATGCCCTGGATCAACACATGCGGCGCACGCTGCGGACGCGGCCAGACTTTCAAGCGGCCATCGGGCGAATAACGGCTGACGTTGCCGCGCGAATCGCTTAGCCATAGCGCGCCGTTAGGATCCACATACAGCGCGCCGACGCCGTTGTCGGCCAGCGCCGGCGTGCTGAGACGATCGAACAGGGTGAAGTCCAGGCCGTTGTAGCGGGCCACGCCTTCCCAAGTGGCGAACCACAGGTAACCGTCGCGTGTCTGGGCGATATCGCGGATGGAGTTGTGCGGCAGGCCTTCGCGCGAAGTCCAAAGATCCAACGCGTAATCGCGCAACGGCGGCGAGGGCGGCGGCGACACCGCCGCTTGCGCATGCGCCACCGAGGACAAACAGACCAGCAGCAGCATGGCCAGCGTCAGGACGCCGCCACGCAGACGCCCCCTGCCAACGAAAGCCGAGATTCGCCGGCCCTCCCTGCACTGGCGTCGTCGTTGCATCCCCATCGCGCCGATTCCCCAACCAGCCACGCGCCGTGATCAGGCGCCGCGTTGCCGCACGGCTTCGAACAGGGTCACACCCGCGGCGACAGACACATTGAGGCTTTCGATCTCGCCTGGCATGGGAATCTTGACCAACCCGTCGCATTGCTCACGCGTGAGCCGACGCAGGCCATCAGCCTCACCGCCCAGCACCAGCGCGACATTGCTTTTCAGGTCCAGCGAATACAGCGAGGCCTCGGCTTCACCGGCCAGCCCGTAGATCCACACGCCCTGCTTCTGCAGCTCGCGCAGGCAACGTGCCAGGTTGGTCACGCTGACCACCGGCAGACGATCGGCCGCACCTGCGGAGGTCTTGCGCACCGTGGCGTTGACCGTGGCGGATTTGTCCTTGGGGATCACCACCGCCGTCGCGCCGGCCGCGGCCGCGCTGCGCAGGCAGGCGCCAAGATTGTGAGGATCCTGCACGCCGTCCAGCACCAGCAGCAGCGCCTTGCCTTCGGCCTGTTCGATCAGCCCCGCCAGTTCGGCCTCGTCAAAGGTGCGCGCCGCCGCATAGCGCGCAGCCACACCCTGATGGCGCACCGCGCCCCCCACGCCATCCAGTGCTTGCGTGTTGACGCGGCGCACATCGATGCCCTTGCGTCGGGCGTTCTCTTCGATCTCGGTCAGGCGAGGATTCTTGCTGCTGCCGTCGATCAGCACTTCACGCACGTTGTCAGCGTCGTTGTCGATGGAGGACGCCACGGCATTGACGCCGACGATCCATTGGTTCTGCTTGCTGCTCATGGGACTCGATCAGTCAAAAAATGGGTGTGATGGGCGCCTTGGCGCAGGGTCTGCGCGAAAACGCCCGGTCACATCAGTATTTGCGCTTCCTGCGCTTGGCCGGCGTGGCATGCTGCGGCTCGCCGGCATCATGGGTCGGCGCGCCGCCGCCCGGGGCATTGTCGCGCGGCTCGACCAGCTTGAAATCGATCTTGCGCTCTTCCAGGCTGGCCTTCATCACCACCACGCGGGCGCGGTCGCCCAGACGGAAGGACAAGCCACGCCGCTCGCCCGAGAGCGTCTTGCGGATCGGGTCGAAGTGGTAATAGTCGTGCGGCAGCTGGGTCACATGCACCAGGCCATTGACCTTGGACTCGTCCAGTTCCACGAACAGTCCGAAGCTGGTCACGCCGCTGATCACCCCATCGAATTGTCCGCCGACGTGCTTTTCCATCCATGCAGCACGATAGCGCTCGTCCACCTCGCGCTCGGCCTCGTCGGCACGGCGCGCACGCTCGGAACACTGCAGCGACAGGGCCGCCATTTCGCGCGGCGAATACTGGAATTTCTCGACTTTCCCACCGGTGAGCGCGTACTTGATCGCGCGATGCACCAGCAGATCGGGATAGCGCCGGATCGGCGAGGTGAAATGCGCATATGCCGCCAGCGCAAGGCCAAAATGACCTCCGTTCTCCGGCGTGTAGACCGCCAGGCTCTGACTGCGCAACAGTACCGATTCCAGCAGCGCCACGTCGGGACGCTCACGGATCTTCTTCAGCAACGCGGTGAAGTCGCGCGGCTCGACCTTGCTCCAGGCCGGCATCGACAGCTTGAACTCCTTGAGGAATTCCAGCAGATCGGCGTACTTGGATTCCGGTGGGCGATCGTGCACGCGGTACGGCGCGGGAATGCCCTTCTCCAGCAGGAAGCGCGCAGCCTGCACATTGGCCGCGATCATGCATTCCTCGATCAGCTTGTGCGCGTCGTTGCGCACCTGCATGCCGGCCTGCGCCACTTCGCCGCGGTTGTCCAGGACGAAGCGCACTTCACTGGTCTCGAACTCGATCGCCCCGCGCTTCTCGCGTGCCTTGGACAGCAGGCCATAGAGCTCGTGCAGGCGTTTGACGTGCGGCAGGACGTCCGGGCCGATCTCGGCCTGCGCCTGCGCGTCGTCCTCGCCCACGGCCTTCCATACCTGGTCGTAGGTCAGGCGCGCGTGCGAGCGCATCACCGCCTCGTAGAACTTGGCGCTGCCGATCTCACCGTTCTTGTCCACCTGCATATCGCAGACGAAGCACATCCGGTCGACCTTGGGATTGAGCGAGCAGATGCCGTTGGAAATGGTCTCCGGCAGCATCGGCACCACGAACCCGGGGAAGTACACCGAGGTCGCGCGTTTCTGCGCTTCGTCATCCAACGGCGTGCCGGGACGCACGTAGTGGGACACATCGGCGATGGCCACCACCAGGCGATAGCCCGAGCGGTTGCTGATGCGCAGCCCCTTGCGGTTGGATTCGCAATAGACCGCGTCATCGAAGTCCTTCGAATCGGCGCCATCAATGGTGACCAGCGGCAGGTCGCGCAGATCCACGCGTCCGCCGATCATCGATTCGTTCACCACCAGCGGCACCGCGGCCGCTTCGTCCAGCACGTCCTGCGGGAACTCATAAGGCAGGTCGTGCCCGTGGATGGCCGTCTCCACCACCAGCGACGGAGTGAGCTTGTCACCCAGCACCGCGATCACCTTGCCGATGGGCTCGCGACGCCCGGTGGGCGCATGGGTCAGCTCACACACCACCAGCTGGCCATCCTGCGCCTCGTTGCGCGCATCGGGCGGAATCAGCAGGTTGCGCTGGATGCGCCTGTCGTCAGGCACCACGAAGCTCACTCCGGCCTCCATCGAGAAGCGGCCGATCAGACGGCTCACGCGGCGCTCCAGCACTTCCACGATCGCGCCTTCCTTGCGACCACGCCGGTCCACGCCGGTCACGCTGGCCAGCACGCGATCGCCGTGCATCACCTTGCGCATCTCGAACGGCGGCAGAAACAGGTCGTCCCCGCCCCCTTCCGGACGCAGGAAGCCGAACCCCTCCGGATTGGCGATCACCGTGCCGGGTACCAGGTCCATCTGCGCCGCCGGTGCGAAACCGCCACGGCGGTTCTGCAGCAGCTGGCCATCGCGCACCATCGCGCCCAAGCGCTTGGCCAAGGCTTCGTAACGATCCGGCTCGGTGAGCTTCAGGCGCACGGCCAGCTCTTCAGCCATCACCGGGCCTTCAGACGCGGCAAGCAGCGCCAGGATCGCTTCGCGGCTGGCAATCGGCTGGGCATAGCGTTCGGCCTCGCGCGCGGCATGCGGATCGGTCACTGCCGCGCCCTTGCCGAGCTTGGCCTGGATCTTCTCCATGGCGGCCATCGCCTTGGGCGAAGGGGCCGCGGCGCGCGGCATCGGCGGCCCACCCCCACGCCCTGCCCGGCGTGCAGGCACGGGCGGCAACCAGCCCGGCGCACTGCTGTCCTGCTCGGGGGTGGAAGTCGGAGTCTTGGTTCTGCTGGCCCTGGAACCGGCCGGCGCCTTGCCCGGCGAGGCTTTGCGCCCGCCGCCTACGGTCTTTTTTGTCATGCACACATGGTACCCCGTGGCCGCAGGGGCCGTACGACGCAAACATCGCCCGGCCAAAATAATTTGCGCCTGAGCGTTGACAATGCCCTGACCGCCCCCGCAAACTGCGCGCCGCTTTGCCCGGGTGGCGGAATTGGTAGACGCACTAGCTTCAGGTGCTAGCGGGGGCAACTCCGTGGAGGTTCGAGTCCTCTCCCGGGCACCAAAGACGAAAAAAGCCCGCGAAAGCGGGTCTTTTTTTTGCCCGCAGTTTCTTTCCAAACAACTGTTCCCGCATGGCTTGACCAGGCATGCACCGGCCCGCCTCCTGTCTCGGCGCTTGTCGCAGTATCTGGAAGCCAGCGCGAACCGACGGCAGACACCGCA
Source organism: Pseudoxanthomonas sp. (assembly GCA_040508175.1). Taxonomy (GTDB): domain Bacteria; phylum Pseudomonadota; class Gammaproteobacteria; order Xanthomonadales; family Xanthomonadaceae; genus Pseudoxanthomonas_A. The sequence continues at coordinate 246 of JBEVNH010000021.1, read as the reverse complement.
CACATCACGCATTCCAGCAGCGCGCGCTGCAGGCACGCGCGCGCAACCGGGTGATGCGATTCATCCGAGCCGCTCGACGCAACAGAAGCCTGTAAAAAAACATTTGACACGTTCGCAACACATCCGCAAAATGCGCCCCCTGAGTCGCCCGGGTGGCGGAATTGGTAGACGCACTAGCTTCAGGTGCTAGCGGGGGCAACTCCGTGGAGGTTCGAGTCCTCTCCCGGGCACCAAAGACGAAAAAAG